>NC_014934.1:4277308-4582830 GCF_000186265.1 Cellulophaga algicola DSM 14237 | reverse complement strand
TAAATGTTTCTATTGAAGCATAACATGGTTCAAAAAGTATTTTTTGAGAGTTCGTTTCAGTCACCTTAAAAAAAGTATGCCCTTCTATATTATTTTCGTAATTATTTCTTTTCCCTTGACAAGATATTAACCAAATAGCTGTCGTTACGACGAAAAATATACTAATAAATTTTTTCATTTTTAATTATTTAGTCTTACCTCTGTTACTGTATATTTTGTGAATAGCCAGATGTACTTTGAATTATAATTAGTAGTAAAAGGATTGATATTCTGACCATTATCATAAATAATATTTATATTGTATTAAAAAATGGATTTAAATAAAACTGATATATAATAGGGATTAACTAGTCATAATAATATTTGGTAGTATATAAATGCATTTTATTTTGAAACCCTTTATCAGTAACTAACCTGTTTTTTTCATCATAAAAATATCTATGTTCTAGATATATATTAGAATGGTCATACTTATTTTTGAATTTGATTAAATTACCATTTTCGTAATGAAATGATAAGACTCTTAAAACTTCTAATTCAAAATAGTCTAAAGGTTTCTCAAAAATTACATTTAAAAAAAAATCTAGACCATTTTTTTCAATGAGATTCTCAATTTGAAGATAATTAGTACTTCTCCATTCTTTAAGCTCTATTAATGCTCCAACACTATCATAGAGCGCCTTTTTCAACCTAAAATGTTTTTGTTCATTAATTTGACCTCTATTATTAACTCTAACAAGTAATGCATCAGAAAGTGAGCCTCTGTCATTAAACCGAGAAAAAAGCTCAAAGTTTTTATGGCCATCAATATAGTAAGTGGAGTGATGAATGTTTTGTTTTTTATAATATTCTTCTTTTAATACGTTAGTCTCTTTTTTATTAATGTTTAAAGTAGAATATTTATTAGCATTATTTTTTTCTTTAGATGTAGCATAAAGATCTTCCTTAAAACCAAAGCGAGATATTTTCCATTTTCCATTATTTTCATTGAAAATTTCGGAACCAAGGGAGTCAAAACTTTTTGCAGAAGTATATAAATATTCAATTATATCTTCAGATTCAGGTAACATCTCAATAATTAAGTATTTACTCTTAAAATGTGTCCAAAATATTGCTTCATTGTTAAAATCTATAGCTCTCCCTTCTTTTAAATAGGCTTCTCGAACCAAATTATCGCCTATATCATAAATACGAACCGTATCATTAGCTGTGGTGTAAGAGTGATAGTAGTCATCTCCGTTTGGTAATGGTTTTTTTTGTGAAAAGCTAGGTGTACTTTTAGAGAGAAATAGGATTAATATTATTAAAATTCGGATCATTGTTATTTAAAATAAGTTAATTATATAAATAGCTATATTTTGTTACATACATACCATTATTATAATATTTGGATGTTATTAGTCTTTTTTTATCATCAAATGTGTAATTAATTTCCATTTTATCACTACCTCTAAACGAAGTATATTTAGTAGCAAATTTATCGTCATATTCTACTGTTATACTTAGCACCATATTTAAATCCAAATAATTAGCTGGATTTTCAAAAATCACACTCAAAAATAAATCTTCCCCTTTTTCAGTTATAAAATTCTCTACTTGGTTGGTGTCCTTGAAACGCCATTCTTTTTCCTCTATAATATTCCCTAGGTCATCATATTGCATTTTTTTTAGCCACATATTTTTACTTTCATCTTTTGCTCCTCTCGAGTAAGTTTTTATGTATAACAAATCAGAAATTAAACCTTGATTATTAAATCTTATAAAAAGCTCTAAGTGTTTTACATCATTACTATAGAATATACATGAATGGATATTTTCTTTTTCATTGTATTTTTTTATAATTTTTGTTTCTGGTTGATATTTAGATTTTAAAATTTCAGTATTTGAGCTCTTTTTGGCATTGGAATAATTCTTGGTTATATAGTCTGTGTGGTTAAGGGGGTTATCCATATAATTATCTTCTGACCCATTTAAATCGTTAAAACCATATGTGGAAACTATATAAGGTCTATGTATTAACCTACCATTTTCCCCTCCGGAAAGAATTTCTAATTCAATTTCCTTTGTATATAAGTAGGAAACTGTATTTGCAGGTTTTATAAATTTATTTCTTTCTAATAAGTATCTGCTTTCTAGATGTGTCCAAAAAATTGTTTCATTATAAAAATCTACAGCCCTATCTTGTTTTAAATAGGCTTCCCGAACCAAATTATCGCCTATATCATAAATACGAACGGTATCATTAGCTTTGCTGTAAGAGTGATAGTAGTCGTCCCCGTTTGGTAAAAGTTTTGTTTGTGAATAGCCAAATACGCATAAAAATAAAAGAGTAATGGAAATGGGATTTTTTATAAATTTCATTTTGATCAATTTTAATTGAGAATGTGTATTGAGTAACTATCTATTGCTTAAAGCTTAATAGTTTGAATAAACATTTTTGCCAAGTTTTAGCGAGAAACTACTTCGTCATCAGTTTGTAAAAGCTCCCATTGCCATTTGTAAAATGAAATAGCAAACATACTATTCTTTCTAATAGTTTTCTTTGGAGGAGTTCCTTCTAAAGGAATTGTATGAAATCTTAAAGGTGTTTTAGTCTTATATCTTTTGTTATTCTCAGTAATATCATTTACCGGCCTTCCTTCTGGAGGAGCTCCTTTTAAATAATCTACAGAAATATCTTGATTATAAAAATAGCAATTATTATAATCCATAATATTTTCTGTACAACCACGTCTTAAAAGATGTTTGTTTCCAGTGGTTCTTTTATGAAAATAATAGGTTAATTCTCCGGAAGGGTATACATCAACATTTGAAAATTCATCTGGTCGATCATTATTATCAAAACAACTGGTTTTTTTTGTTTGATAACTATTAAAGGAGTGAGCTAAACCCATACTATGGGCCGCTTCATGAATTCCTGATACAAAGTAGCTTGTTCCATCATTATATAAAATAGCCCATTTGCCTTTATCAGAACTTTGTATATTTTCTTCTACTTCGTCAGCGCTACCATAGATGCCATCACGGTGGTAATAGGTGTGGAGATATAGTATAAAACGTTTTTTTGTAGTACCCTCAAAATTACTCCTTACATCATGGTGGTTATTTTTAAATTGACTAAAAGAAATTGGTGTTGTATTGGTTAAAGAGGCTTTATATTCCTCATATAAAAATTTATTATTAATATATTGTTTATACTCATTATGATTAATTGCGTTCCCTTCATCGGGTATTATAAATTGATTAGAGTCCTTACAATTGGATAACGTTTGTACGGAAAAACTACAATTTATAGAGGCTTGGGAGAAGGCTCTTCCCATTGTCTTTTGTAACTTTCTTAAATCATTAAGAGTGCTATTAGCAAAATCTGCTGTGTTTTTTCTTTGTACTCTAACAAGTACCACATCTAACATATATTCAATGTTATTCTTCATAACTCTCAATTCACCGACTAGAGTTCCATATTTAGCAAGATCAATAGTTCCATCAGGAGATTTAATCGTACAATTATCTGTATGGTATACCAAAATACTAACGTCTCTATTGATAACATTTTTACAAGTGATATCTAATGGAAGTCCATTAGAATTCAAATCTTCTTTTTTGATCTCGGGTGCGCTGATTTCAAAATGATTTTCATAACCGGGTTCAGCTACTATATGAAAAGAATCATCATTGTCGCCAAATTGCGGACCAACAGTAACGTCGTAATTTCGATATCCTACTAATAAAGAAACCGTCTTGCCTTGGCGAATAGTAACCCAAGAAGGAAAATAGTCTTTTTCGTTGAGTGTATAAAGTTTTGCATCTTTCTGAAAAATAGCTTTATATTTATATTTAGCTATTAGTAGAGACTCATTAGATTCTATGTTTTTATCCTCCATGACTATGGGGACTTTTTTTCCAGAATCCCCAGGATCTTTAATACTATTAAATACATCATTATAGATGTAATTGTAACGACCAGCTCTTTTGTTTAAATCATCTGTTTTTCCAAAATCATAATAGTCATCACCTAACCAATCAAAACCATATTTAAAATCATCTTCACGCGTTTCATGAAATCCATCAAAGTCACCCTTCATGAACTCATTCCACGAGCCCTCCCATCTTCTAAAATGAAATATAGGTTTGGCAGAAGGCCAAGGTGTAAGGGCTAATTTTTCTTTTTGTTCATTAAAAGATCGTCCTGCAACCTCTATTTCCATTGTTAATTCTCTATCTCTGGACATATGCTTGTTATTCTGTTATTTGATTCCAATTCTCTTCAGTGGCTAATAGTTCTAATTTAGCAACTCCGTTTCCTTGTATTGTTCCAGTATATATGAATTGAGCTTGTTCACCATCAATTTTTTTATTTTTGGTTTCATTTACTTTAACAGTAATGGTCTCTCCGGCAGCTATGTTTTCTGTACGTATAAACATTGAAGCTTTTTCTCCATATATAATGGACTCTACTTTCTCCTGTCCATGCTCATCCATCCAATAGCTCTCTACCACTTTAGGAGCTTTATCATTCCCTAACATAGCGCCCGGTATCGTCATGGCTATATTTTTAAATTCTTCCAGTACGCTACCAGCAGTGTTTATTTGCATAGGTTCTAAAATAGTAACCATACCCCCCGTAGCACACATACATTCCGAATCTTCAAATAGAAATCGTTTTGTTTTTCCTAAGGTAGCTTTGCCTGTAGTTTTTGTCCATTTTTGTAAGGCAGGAATACAGGGTAAATAACCACCACTAGTAGGTTTAAGTTTGCATTGCCCAAAGGTTTGCGGTACTTGTACATCCATATCCGTAGCTTTAAATTTGCCTTGGATTTTTACTTTTTGGTTTTCGGTTACCATTAGTTTTGCAGGCGTAAAGCCTTGGTTGCACTCGAGTAATGCACCATCTAATACATATATTTTGCTACTCATCTTTTTCTAAATTGAAGGTTAGGGTAGTGGTCTTGCTATACACATCTTTGATAAACAAGCTATAGCTTAATTCTCCTGAATTTATAATACCAATTCTGGGCTGTACTTTATATACACCTTGATAGGTAAAATCTACATCATGCTTACTTCCTTTACTATTTAGTAAACCTCCAATAAACCTATTAATTTTCTCAGTAGGGAATAGTTTGTTCGTATGCTCTAGTGTTGCAGATGTTGTTATTTCTATATTTTGAAATAATGTGTCTTGCTTAGTAATGGATTGTTTTTCTAAGACTGGAATATTTAGGTTATGAATACCATTCACTAGTGTTTTTTCGTGTTCTAAACATTTATTTTCATTAAACTCTTGATAGAAAAAGTTAGCAAAGAAGAAGGTGTAGAAAGGGTCATTTTTATATATTTTTTGAATATTTTCTGTTTGCATTTGCCAATCAAAATCGCCTATAACTGTTTGTAAATCTGTAAATGAATTTTGTAGTACATTTTTTACGGATTGCCATTTTTTCTGAACAACTTCCGGATTTAATACTCCTATAAACTGATAATTCTTAGAAACCTCTAATAGCAATTCATCATTTATTTTAGCAACGCTTAAGCCTATTTTTTGCGCTTTAGAAGGTTTGAAAACTGGTCTATTTTTATCATCTAAAAATAAACGGCGTTGTATGCTACTTTTATATTTTAGATTGCCTTCTTCTGTAGTACCTAAATAGTGTAATGTAAAAAATAGTACCACTGCGGAGTGCTCTACTTTTTTACCCTTGATAATTATATTTCTTATTTCAGCGGTATAGGTACGTACAACAGGTTGGCCGTTGAGCGATATAATTGGTTCATATGAAGTTTGGGCTTGATGCATGTATTTTTTCAGTTATAAATAGAAGGTCTATAGTCTAGTTTTTTAAACAGGGGTTACATATATTTTTACTTTTGACTTTTCTATTGGAATAGTATCATTTTCACTTTTTAAAATTATTCTTATACTACTATTGTATTTATCTACTTCTAAGAGTAATTCTGCTTGCGTATTTTTTGGGTTTTCATACATTTTTTCAAAAGCATTCCATATCTCTTTTTCATCAAAATTGATAACACCGGTATATCTTGTTTTTGTTTTATCATCCCAATCAAAACTGATTCTTTGGGTTGGAGGTGAAACTCGAAACTCCTGTAATATGGGGTTGTCAGCTCTTACATTATATAAATCTCCGTTATAAAATTTATTTAGGAAGTCTACAAGTACCCCGCCATCTTTGTGTTTAAAAGTAGGTCTCCAATTATAGGATTTTCTGTATGCTGTCCATTTACCAATAGGAATACCTTCTTTTGCTAAATTATTTTTAGTTTCCTCAGAGAAATGTTTTTGTACATCGTTTACATATTCTTCGCGGTTCATGGATGCATAGGGTGCAAAATCTTTCATAGCAACATCTGTTTTTGTAGCTTGGTAATGACCTACTTCCACATAGTTACCTGCACCCATGACCCATACAGAAACAGCACCTCCCGGGGCTAAACCTACGGTAAGGTTAGTATATTCATCTTGTTTACCAGTATTATCTAAAAAACCTTTTTTGAACAAAGCTGTAATTTTTTCTTTAGGCAAATCAAAATCGCCATAATAAAACTGATTTTCGGTATAGGAAATCCAAATAATTCTTAGTTTGATAGGTATAGATTTGAAATCAGGACCTACTACCCAGGTTGACCCAGTATTACCCCAACCCTGACTAAAAACACCACCTTTTGGGATTTCAAAATAATCATCTTCTTCTGTCGCAAATTCACCTTGGTAGATGGTTACAGGGTAATGCTCTGGGGCACATTCTGTAGGGCGCCATTCAAATTTATTCATATGTGATACTTCTTCTATTTCTTCGCTTAGCTTCGTTGGTTTTCGATCTTTGCAAGCTATAATAAGAAGAGAAATTGTGAAGAATATGTACCTCATAATGAATCGCACCTTTTTTTCCTTAGTAAACTCATTTTTTAATTCAGCCCCATAGGCATGCGGTACAGACTGCCCGTTGCATGAAATAATTGTTTCATATGAGGTTGGGATGGGATACATTTATTTGTAATTAATCTGCCGAATTGTAAATTTTTATTTTTGACTTTTCTATTGGAATAGTATCATTTTCACTTTCTAAAGTGATATTTAAATTACTATTGTATTTATCAATTTCTAACACTAAATTAGCTTCAGTTGTTTTTTGATTTTTATATATTTCTTCAAAAGCATTCCATATTTCTTTTTCATCGAAGAGAATCTCTGAACCATATCTATTTCCTGATTTATCATACCAGCTAAAAGCAATTCTCTTAGAGGGTGGGTGTAAAGAGTATTTACTTAACAACTTATCATCAGCCCGGATGTTATAAAATTCACCATTGTAAAATGTACTAATAAAATTTTTTAGAACCCCTCTATCTTGATGCTTGAAAATGGGTTTCCAATTATAAGATCTCCTATAATTTGTCCATTTTCCAAAAGGGATTCCTTCTTTTGCTATAACTTGTTTTGTTTCACTTGAAAATTCTAGCTGTCGATTATTTAAGTATTCCTCTAAAGTGATTGTACCATCTGGATTAAAATCTTCAATGGTTACTTCTGTTTTTTTTCCTTTATAATGTCCAATTTCAATATAAGAACCTGCGCCCATAACCCAAACAGAAACTACTCCACCAGGTGCCATTCCAACAGCTATATTAGTGTATTCCCTATGTATTCCGTTATGGTCTTCATAGCCGTCTTTGAAATATTTTATTATTTTATCGTTTGGTAAATTAAAATCTCCAAAATAAAATTGTTTTTCTGTGTATGAAACCCATATAATTTTTAATTTAGAAGGAATAGATTTCTTACCGGACCCTACAACCCAAGTAGAACCTAATTTACCCCATCCGTTATTTTTAGTACCTCCGCTAGGGATTACTATATAATCACCATCATCAGTGATAAAACTTCCTTGGTAGATTTCTACAGGATAATGTTCAGGAGCA
This sequence comes from Cellulophaga algicola DSM 14237, assembly GCF_000186265.1. Taxonomy (NCBI): domain Bacteria; kingdom Pseudomonadati; phylum Bacteroidota; class Flavobacteriia; order Flavobacteriales; family Flavobacteriaceae; genus Paracellulophaga; species Paracellulophaga algicola. The sequence continues at coordinate 4,574,886 of NC_014934.1, read as the reverse complement.
CATTCTGTAGGGCGCCATTCAAATTTATTCATAAGTGATACTTCTTCTATTTCTTCGCTTAGTTTGGTTGGTTTTTGATCTTTGCAACCTATAATATGAAGAGAAATTGTGAAGAATATGTACCTCATAATGAATCGCACCTTTTTTTCCTTAGTAAACTCATTTTTTAATTCAGCCCCATAGGCATGCGGTACAGACTGCCCGTTGCATGAAATAATTGGTTCATATGAGTCTTGGGCTTGATGCATGTATTTTTTTAATTATAAATAGAAGGTCTATAGTATAGTTTTTAAACAGGGGTTACATATATTTTTACTTTTGACTTTTCTATTGGAATAGTATCATTTTCACTTTTTAAAGCTATTCTTATACTACTATTGTATTTATCTACTTCTAAGAGTAATTCTGCTTGCGTGGTTTTTGGATTTTCATACATTTTTTCAAAAGCATTCCATATCTCTTTTTCATCAAAATTAATAACACCGGTATATCTAGTTTTTGTTTTATCATCCCAATCAAAACTTATTCTTTGGGTTGGAGGTGAAACTCTAAACTCCTGTAATATGGGGTTGTCAGCTCTTACATTATATAAATCTCCGTTATAAAATTTATTTAGGAAGTCTACAAGTACCCCGCCATCTTTATGTTTAAAAGTAGGTTTCCAATTGTAGGATTTTCTGTATGCTGTCCATTTACCAATGGGAATACCTTCTACAGCTAAAGTATTTTTAGTTTCTTCGGAGAAATTATTTTTTCTATTTTGAACAAATTCATTCATACTAATTGTAGCATAGGGTGCAAAATCTTTCATAGCAACATTTGTTTTTGTAGCTTGGTAATGACCTACTTCCACATAGTTACCTGCGCCCATGACCCATACAGATACAGCACCTCCCGGAGCTAAACCTACGGTAAGGTTAGTATATTCATCTTGTTTACCAGTATTATCTAAAAAACCTTTTTTGAACAAAGCTGTAATTTTTTCTTTAGGTAAATCAAAATCGCCATAATAAAACTGATTTTCGGTATAGGAAATCCAAATAATTCTTAGTTTGATAGGTATAGATTTGAAATCAGGACCTGTCATCCAAGTAGATCCAAATATGCCCCAATCGCTACTTACTACACCACCATTTGGGATTTCAAAATAGTCATCTTCTTCTGTGGCAAATTCACCTTGATAGATGGTTACAGGGTAATGCTCTGGGGCACATTCTGTAGGGCGCCATTCAAATTTATTCATATGTGATACTTCTTCTATTTCTTCGCTTATCTTCGTTGGTTTTTGATCTTTGCAACCTATAATTAATAACAGTATACAAACCAAACTTATATTTTTGTAGTAGTAATCCATTAATTTAAAATTTAGCCATTATTTTCTTCTCTTTTTCTGGTAAAATAACTTTCTCTAGGATTATGTGGAGCATACCAATAATGAATACCCCATTTATCAACAAGATCAATTTTACCACTGTAATGAGCGGAAGTGTGCATACAATTTGCCCGAATAGCTCGTATCATATTTTCATCATCAGGATTATCAAATTTCATGGGTGCCGCTCCATAAAAAACATATTTGTATAAACGTTTTTTAATATCTTTTAAATTTGTTGTATAAACAGTTTTATTAGGTAATACAACACTAATTTCTTCGTCTAAGGTGTACTTATCTTTAATGAAAGTATAATCTAGTGGTATTGATTTTTTCACTCCATATTGTACCATAAGGTGTAAGGAGATATAGCTGTACCTTTTAGACTTTATTGTTCTATTAATAATTACCGCATAATAAGGATCTATGTGCTGATTAGTATCTTTTTTTAAGGAGTATTCATTAACATAAATTTCACTTGGCCTGTACCAACTATCTCTTATTAAGAAATCACGTAACCTATTTGATGTAACCGCATTTGATCCATTTTCTTTCGCTTCACTAGAATACCCTTCTCTTATTACTAAATAATCCTCTTTGTAATTATCGGTATATCCACCACCAATATCTGAATGCACTCCAGGAATATATTTCTCTACGCCGCTTGCTCCCGTACTTTTTATATTGGTAATTACAAAGTTTTCCCTATGCTCATCTTGTGCTACTAAATGAAATGTATGTTTTGCTTTTTTTACAGCATCTAGATCCAATTGAAAAGTATCTAAATTGTGTTCTTTGCCATACGACGCTACTGTATCAAAAAGTCCCGCAAACCGAAACTGTAATAATATGGGTTGATCAATTTCATATTTTATAAAAAACTCCCCTAATTTGCCGTAATATGTTTTAATTGCCCTTCCTTTGTTTGATTCTCTTATGGGTCTCGTAGCTTCATACATAAAATGACGTGCAGCAGCTGCTCCTCTACTAAAGCCAAAAACATCAATTCGAAGCACGCTAATTTTTTTTATATCATTATTCTTTAATAGTCTCCTAATTTCTACTACAATCTGTTCACACGCTTCTTCAACTCTTGCTTTTATACCTGATGGTCCTTCGGCTAAACCTGTTCCATCAGAATCATCAAGTGTATGTTTAGTAGAACCCATACCTTGGGTATAAATTTTTGATTGTAGCTCATTACCAGATATAATCTCTTTATATGCCGTTTCCATTATTGCAACATTCGACAAATCGTTTGAATAACTTACAAGATCATCTTTACTATTGTTTCTTTTTAAATTTTTATATATTTCAGATTGTTTTTTTTCATAATTTGACTTTGAGCCTTCTTTTTCATAAGCCTGTCTTGCTTTTGTGTTTTCTGCATTATTTAAAGTACCATCTATGAAAACACCAATTGTAATATTTAAATAACCGTCTGGAATAGCTTCCTCGTATGTAGAATTTCCTACATTTACAGGTGCAGTTTGAACGTCAATATTGCTAATAAATGATTTGCTTTCTTCTGTATTCATTTGTTAAGGAGCTAGGTGTACTGTTTCTTGAATAGTTAAACTAATTTATTACTCCCCATATTCTATAGAGTCCCCACTAGCAATAGTAATTTTTCCTCCTGCGTTGGTTTTGATTTCTCCACTGGCATCCGTTGTAATTTCCTGAGCTTGTTGTTTATAGGTGCTACTAATTACTTTAATGTCTTCCCCAATTTGGTGCTCTTCATTATTGGCCATGAGCGTATAATTTTCTGTGATACTTTCTGTTTTATTAGCCCCCACAGTAATGTCTAAATTTTCTTCTACATTTATCTGCATGTTCTTGCTATTTAATGCTAAATTTTCGGCTGCAGTAATGGTAATATCGTTATGTGCTGAGATCATAATATCATTACTTGCGGTGTTGATATTAATAATATTCTCATTCTTATCCTTAATCGTAATCATCTCCCCACCATCCGTATCATTTAGTTCAATGATATGCCCGCTGCGGGTCATGATAGCTTTTATATTGTTTTCCGCATCCGCAACACCACTTTTGGCACTGCTATTATAACCAGCACTTAGTACATAGGGTTTTTCTGGGTTGTTGTTTTCAAAACCAACGAGTACCTCTTCGTCTAGTTCCGGAATAAAGTAAAAGCCTTTACCGCTACCGCCATATGGAGTATTCATTTTTATCCATGGGGTAGAGGTGCCCATTCTTCGCTGCCAACCAAACTGTACTTTGATACGTCCTAATCCGTCAGGGTCATTGTTATCTAGTACAACCCCACGTTGTTCTTCTGCAGAAGGGGTAGCAAATACCGCACTGTAATGTGGGTGCTCTGTTCCTTCGGGTACACCTTCAAAATGATTCTCATAATTACCACTATGATCAAAACGATGCGCTACTTTGGTAACCATATAGGAGCCAAAAGCATCTCTACGTGTTTTATCAGAAAAGCTAACGCCTTCAATGGTTAAATTATCGCCTACGCGTAAACCTACAATTTCTGAAGATCCATTGGCAATAATCATATTTGCGGCTTTAGATAAGGTATCTACTTTTGCTACATGGTCTAAACCTTGTTGTCCGCTATATTCATTCTGGTTGTGATTCCAAGAATAGTTTTCTTTCTTAGCAAATAAACCTTCTGATTCTCTTTTTACATTCCCGGCATACATATGTCCGCTTTGCGCACTGTAGGATGAAGAAACCGATTCTAGCTCACTATCATTGACCCAATCTTTAGAGGTAAAGCCACTATTTTGGGATTGTAAGGTAGTGGAGAGGCCAAAGGTTTGAATATCCTGACCATACACACCATTAAATTGTTTATCTCCCGTACGGCCTACGCAAAAGGTTCTGCCGTTATCATACATCCACACGCCATAGCGTGCACACATGCGTTGTAAGAAGGAAAAATCGGATTCGTTATATTGTACCGTATATGGCAAACGAATGTTGGTTCCGTTACCCATACTCATTTTTAAAAGATCTTTAGAATGCCCATTAAAGGTATCACTTACTACTTGGCTAAAAGAAGAACCTTCTTCATAGCTAAAACATTGCACTGATCTAGAGAGTAAAATACTAGCTCCTTGTCCTGAAAGTACAATAGCGCCCGAAGCGCCAATCCCTTTTTGTAAGGCTACCGATGTAATGATCCCCACATACTCTAATTCGCCATCATTGACTCCTATAGATATCTTCTTTCCAGAATAGCTGATTGAATTATTCATTAAAGTTCCGCCATAGCCTTCGGTAGCATTGGTTTGAAAAACCACACTAAAAGAGCTGTGCGTGCCCATAGCTTGTTCTATAGAAACTTTATAACCAGATTTAGGAAGAAAACGTTCTCCATCGATAATAAGCACTGGGGTAATCATTTTAGGCATGGCTGTCGTAATTTAAAGAAGGTTAAAATAGACACAATCCCTGAGGTGAACAAAAAATACCGCTATATTTCGATGAATCACCCTAATAATTATAGACTATCATCTCTAATTTTAGGACTCAAAAAAACAGCTATAGCACAGGAATGCCAAGAAAATAAGGTTTTTGGAGAAACTTTGTTTTACAAAACTAGCAGGAAACAAAGGAAATAGAAAAAGTATAGAAACGAAAAAAGAGGGCTAGAAAGCCCTCTTTTTTATTGAATTTTAAAGAATTTTATTCTTCACCGGTTCTAGGTTCAAAATCTGTTTCTGTTTCAGCGGCTAATACATCCGCCAATTCTAAATCGTCATTGAGCTCTGTAACTTCAGGGACAGAAGCTTTTACTTCATTGAATTTTTTTATACGCTCCATATCACCTTCTTCTCCTGAAAAGTATGGAAATACGTCCATGATAGGCGATTCTGTAATTGCCGGAATAGAATACTCACCCATCGTGTCTTTCATGACAGATACGGTATTGTCATAAGCTTCTTTTACATCATTTGCTTGTATCAATAAATACATATTGGTTTTGCGTTCTTTACCACTCTCTTCATCAAAAGCAATTAAAGATACTTTTGATTTAAACCAACGGTCAGAATTTTCAAAAGGATGTATTTCAGAATAGTTGGCTACTTTAATATTGGTAATTTTTATATCATCACTATCGCTAAGGTAGGCAGCCATTTCCTCGGTAATTCTACTTTCCGCTTCGGTATACGAAATAGCATCTACCAAATAAGGTTCTGTTGCTACTTTTTGCATTCCACTAGCTTCATCTAGCTTTCTATATTTTATTTTACACTCGTACCATGTTGCACTCATAATGTCATTGTTTTGGGGTGGCAAATATAGGGCTTCTCTTAGGTATGATTTCTATAAATGAAAGAATAGATATTCACAATTTTAAAATACAAAAGGTATTGTGTTTATGTTTAGGTAGTTGCGGGATAGAACTTTTAAAAAGCCAACAGTTAAATGCTAAAGTTTTCTAAACAAATTAAACTATCTGAGATGCATACGGTCAAAGAAGTATAAACCCTAAAATAACATTTATTATGAAAAATACGATAAGAACATTTGGCCTATTTAGTTTTATGATATTAGCATTTTCATTTTCAGGAAATGCGCAAACTAGGAGTACAAAATCAAAATCTAAAACAGTGGTGGTAAAAACCAGTACACGTTCGCGTGTGGTACCGCGTAAGACCGTGGTCTACAAAACCCCTAAAAAGAAGGTTACCACCTATAGATCAGTACCTACTAATGCTAAGGTAATAAAGCACAACAATCAGAACTATTACTACACTAACAATAAATATTATAGAAATTATAATGGACGCTATATCGCTGTAGCTCCAAGAGCAGGAGTGCGCGTCACTAATTTGCCTACAGGCTTTCGTCGTGTGAAATTCGGAACTAGAAATTACTATAATTATGATGGTGTTTTCTATATTCAAATTCAAAATGAATATGAAGTAGTGGCTCCAGAAGTAGGAACTATTGTTTATGAATTGCCTGACGGTGCAGAAAAGGTAGAAATAGACGGTACTATTCTTTATGAATATAATGATGTATTGTATGAAAAAATACAATATGAGGGGACTAGAGCTTATGAAGTTGTAGGAATGATAGAATAGAACTTATTCTAATTTATTAGATAAAAGGGGAGCATTTTAAAATGCTCCCCTTTTGCTTTTTAGTAACTAGTTACTAAAAAAATTCTTATATTAGTAAGCTTGTATTTTTTTTATAAGTTGTGGTATGAAAGAAGAAATAAAAAAAGAGGCTATAAAATTGTTTAACATTCATGGGATGTCTAATGTTTCTATGAAACAAATAGCGGATAGTCTTTCTATAAGTGCGGGTAATTTACAATACCATTTTAAAAGTAAAGAAAAGCTCCTGGCGTCTATTTATTATGATATGTATGAAGAAAATAAGAATTATATTCTTCCTGAAAATGTATACATCACTTTATTTCATTTTGAAGAGATGATGCGGAATTTTGATAGTTTGCAACAGCATTATAATTTCTTTTTTAATGATATTGTTAATATCAACAAAACCTACCCTGAAATTGCGGAACATTATAAATTAATAAATTTAAACCGGTTTAAAGAGGGGAGAAAATTAATTGATTATTATATAGAAACGGGAAGAATGCTTCCAGAATCTGAAATGATAGACTACAATAAAACCATTCATTTAATTTGGATGGCTAGTACTTTTTGGCAAGCACAAAAACTAGTTATTACAGCTGCAAACTACGAAACAAATAAATGTGGGGCTGTTGAAATGCTTTGGACCTTGCTTTTGCCATATTTAACAGACAAAGGTTTGGAAGAGTACCACCAACTTAGGCAATTTGTAGCCTTACCAAAAACGAACTAATATCTAAATCCCCCGTATGAGAAAAATTGATACCCTATTAGCGGAATATGGTGAAAGTCACCAAACAAAATTTAATATTGCGATTCATTATATTTGTGTTCCGGTAATCTTTTTTAGTTTGATAGGCTTATTAGCTAGTATTCCAGTCTCTGATACTGTTATACATGCTTTTCCAGAATTTTTACAATCCTATGTCCATTTTGGTGCTTTAGTAATTGTGTTGGGCTTATTTTATTATCTAAGTCTTTCTAAAACCCTATTTGTAGGTATGCTCTTGTTTTCTATTCTAGTTTTGTTGGGAATAGATGTTATTCTAGTAAGCACGAGTTTAGCACTTTGGATTCCTATGCTAGTTCTTTTTGTTATAGCTTGGGTAGGGCAATTTATTGGTCACAATCATGAAGGAAAAAAACCTTCGTTTTTAAAAGATTTACAGTTTTTAATGATTGGCCCAGCTTGGACCATGAGTCACTTATTTAAAGCCTTAAATATTAAATATTAATCATTTTAGTTAAACACGTAACGCTATAAAATTTCTAAATTCGAAAATTTTAGCGTAGGTTATTTTTGATTTAAAATAGTGGTAATTAAACTTCTTATAGGTGATGGCAGATTTGAGTCATCAAAATTTGCTTCGTAATTCTCGGTGTCTTTTTGTACATTTAAATGGTATTGAAGTCCGTCTCTTAAATTTTCATTTTTAGCTAATGGGGGAGTGTTTAGAGCTTCTACTATTTTTTTTAGTTCTGTACCCGCGACGCTTACTTCTCCTGCATATTTTTTAGTAATTCCAGTAAAGCCGCCAGATATACTTAAGGAATACTTCATATCAGTGCTTTTTGTGGTAATCCTACGGCTGTAAAACTAGTCTCAATAGCCATTGTTGCAGCTTTGGGAAGCTTATTTTGAGAAATTAAGAGTTCAGCTGTTGTTAAAAGCACCTCTAACATATCGTTAAAATTAGCCGTACGCCAAAGAAATTTTAGGGTTTCAAACCATAGTAAAGCGCAATTATCAATTCCGATTTCTAAGCAACACAGATAGAAAGCTTTGTTGGGTATTCCAGAATTGATATGAACCCCTTGATGATCCTCAGGACCGGCATAATACCAATCCATATGATCTGGCTGTGTATCAAAGTCATTAGCAGTACCAGGTGCTTTCATAGACCTAAGCGCTACACCAGGAAAAGTTTCGGTTACAATTGTATTGCCTATAAGCCAATCTGCTTCTTCTAAACTTTGATCTAAATATTTCTGCTTAATAATGGTGCCAAATACATCAGAAAAATGTTCATTGAGTGCTCCTGGCTGACCTTCGTATTCTAAATTGGCCATAAATTGTGTGATACCATGGGTAAGTTCATGAGCAACAACATCAATGGCACTAGCAAAATCCTTAAAATCGACCTGATCACCATCACCATACGTCATTTCATCACCGTCCCAGAATGCATTATTATAGTTCTCGCCATAATGAACGTTAGACACTAAATCCATGCCTTCTCCGTTCACAGAATTTAAATTAAAAGTGTCTTTAAAATATGCTCTAACAAAGCCCGAGGTATCGTAAGCACTATTTGCAGTAGCATCATCTGTTAGAGCATCACCTTCACTTATGCTTAGAGTTACACGTTGTTCAAATTTATTTTCGCAATCATAAATCTTTCTATCTCCTTCTCCAGTAGCTAATTTTTGTTGCAATAATCCGTTTAAAAGCGTATTCCTTTTTTCTAAAATACGACGGGTATCATTCAAGGTTTTTTTGCAATTCTTACTTCCGCGTTTTGCTAATGCCGCTAAAATATGTTCGGGAACAATATGACATTGGTGTTTGTTGCACATAGGTATTAATTTAAGGGGGTGTTCATGTTTATATACGAGCGTTTCTAAAATAAAAGATAGCAAAATAATCTAACCTTTTAAAATTTTTAAGAGTGCTTATAAATTTATAAACTTTTAGAATAGATAATGCCTAGTAACCCTACTGTATTTTTGTAGCAAAAAAAATGATGCAGCTCTTCATCAAAAATAGTATAAGAAAATACATGGCTAATTTTTAAATAAAGAAATAGCTATTGTTTTAGTACGGTAGCTCTCTAAACATTAGAGATACTTATTTATTAAAATGATTCTTGGTATAAAGTCTATTTCACAGATAAATTCCTATCATTCACTGAAAGCTGCTAAAAAGCAGTAAATAATGCAAGATATTACTCTACTGTTTAACACAATAACTAATAGTATGAAAAAATTAAGCACCTTATTTATTTTACTCCTTTGCTTCTCATTTTTTAATTCTTGTTCAGAAGATGATATCAATACAACCACTGTAGATGTAGAAGAAACGGATGATTCTACGAGTGATGAGGCTTATGTAGAAACCTATTCAGATACAGATTTTGATAAGGTAGATTGGACGGATGCAACACACAGTAAATCTGCTGACCCTGATATTGATGAAGTTTTTGAAGATGAAGCGGTTAAACGTCTTGATATTGTAATTTCTGAAGAACGTTGGCAAAGTATGTTAGATGATATGACTTCTTTGTATGGGGAATTTGGGACGAGCACTTCTGGCGGAGGACCCGGTGGTGGTGGATTAGTAACAACTGACGAAGATCCAATTTTTGTTCCGGCAGAAGTGTTTTACGAGGATAAAGAATGGTATAAAGTAGGAGTTCGTTTTAAAGGAAATTCTAGTTTACAGTCTACCTGGTCTAGTGGGAACTTAAAACTATCTTTCAAATTAGATTTTGATGAATTTGAAGATGAATATCCGCAGATAGATAACCAACGTTTTTACGGATTTAAAAAATTAAGTCTTAAAAATAATTACAATGATAATTCTATGCTACGCGAAAAAGTGGCTACAGATGTTTTTAGAGATTTTGGCGTAGCCAGTTCTCATGCAGGTTTTTATACAGTATATGTAGATCATGGAGACGGACCTGTTTATTTTGGAGTTTATACCTTAGTAGAAGAGGTAGATGATACGGTAATAGATACGCAGTTTTCAGATAATGATGGTAATTTATACAAGCCAGATGGCGATGGAGCATCGTTTGCAGAAGGAAGTTTTTCTGAAAGTGTATTTGTTAAAAAGACAAATGAAGATGAGGCCGATTATTCCGATATAGAAAGTGTGTTTGCCGCTTTACATTCAGAAACTAGAACCACAGATCCAGCAGCATGGCGAGAAAGTTTAGAGCAAATTTTTGATACCGATACCTTTTTGAAGTATTTGGCAGTAAATACAGTGATTCAAAACTGGGATACCTATGGTAGGATGACACACAATTACTTTTTGTATAATAATCCCGATACGGCCGTATTATCATGGATTCCTTGGGATAATAATGAAGCTTTACAAACAGGAAATATGCAAGGTTCTTTGGCTTTAGATTTTTCTGATTTAAATGCTACAGAATGGCCGCTTATAGGGTATTTGTATCAGGATGAAGTGTATCAAGCACAGTATGATGGGTATGTTCAAGATGTGGTAAATACGGTATTTAATGCTTCTCTAATGCAGCCTAAATATGCTGCCTATGCTACATTGATAGCGCCTTATGCTACGGCAGAAGTTTCTGGATATACTTTTTTAAATTCAAGTGCTGACTTTCAAGCAGCAATTAGCGAACTTAATAGTCACGTTACCGCGCGTGTAAGTGCGGTGTCTGATTATTTTGAGTAGCCTTCACTGTTTGTTATAAAAGGCTGCTTTCAAAATAAGAAAGCAGCCTTTTATTTTTTAAGAGTATTTATAGCTCTTGTAGTAGGTAGGATATACTCGTTTTACTAAAATTTATCATTGCCTTTTTTTAATTTTATAGGCATACCAACATGCTTTCAACGGTAGTGCTATACAAAGTTTTTGTTTAAATAGATTTACTTTTAACGCCTTGAGCTTTTACCATCAAATAGCCTATATTTTTCTTTCATAAACCGTTATAAACGGAGATTACGATCCTCTAAATTGTAAATTTTAATTAAAACTGAACACATAAACTATTTTTACACTTGCGTAAGGCTTTAGTTCAAAGTGATACTAAGGGATACTTCTGTAATTTTAAACTTTTAGGGTTTTATGTGTATTTTTGCGCCTACCACCGAATTCCAGTACCCTATGAATGAAGATATCCTTTTTGAAGCTATTGTATTTTTAGTAGGGGCCATTATATGTGTGCCCATTGCTAAAAAATTAGGCTTAAGTTCTGTTTTAGGCTATTTATTGGCAGGCGTTCTAATAGGTCCCTATCTTCTAGGGTTCATAGGGGAAGAAGGAAATGATATTCAACATTTTGCAGAATTTGGTGTAGTGATGATGCTCTTTTTAATAGGATTAGAGATAGATGCTAAGAGTTTCTGGAAAATGAGAAAAACCATCGTAGGGATGGGCGGAACTCAAGTGGTATTAACGAGTCTTATTTCATTTGCAATCCTAATAGCTTTTGGGGTGTCATGGCAAGTATCTTTAACCTGTGCCATGGCCATTTCCATGTCTTCTACAGCCATCACCTTACAAACCATAAGTGAGAAAAATTTAATGAATACCACCTATGGAGCTTCATCATTTGCTATTTTACTTTTTCAAGATATTATTGTAATTGTGATGTTGGGGCTGTTGCCTTTACTATCTACTGTAGATGCTTCTAAATTAGAAGGTGAGGGGAGTGCTAATATTTTAGAGACTTTACCTTTAGGCTGGCAAGCTTTAGCCACCGTAAGCGCTATTGTGTTGATTGTTATTTCTGGCCGCTATTTAATTATTCCGGTACTGCGTTTGGTGGCCATTTCAAAAGTGCGAGAGTTACTAACGGCTGCTGCTTTGTTGATTGTTTTGGCCATTACTTATCTTATGGAGTTTGTTGGGTTAAGTCCGGCATTAGGGGCCTTTTTGGGGGGTGTGGTTTTAGCTACGAGCGAGTTTAAGCATGAGTTAGAAAGTACACTTGAACCCTTTAAGGGATTACTTTTAGGATTGTTTTTCATTACCGTGGGTACTACAATAAACTTTGTAGTTATTGCAGATAATCCATTGGTAATAAGTGGATTAGTAGTGGGGATAATTTTAGTAAAAGGATTGGTGTTATATATCGTTGCCACGCTATTTAAATTAAAAATAAATCAGAAATTTCTCTTAGCGGTTGGCTTGGCTCAAATTGGTGAGTTTGCATTTGTGATGTTATCTTTTGCGTTGCAATTGCACATTTTAGACCAAAAACAATTAGATATTATGTTGGTTGTTACGGCACTAACAATGGCTTTAACACCCATATTAGGACTGTTGAGCGAAAAGTTAATACTGCCAAAATTTGGAACAAAACAGGCCGAAGAAAAACCAGCAGATGCCATAGAGCGTTCCGATAAAATTATATTAGTAGGTTTCGGTCACTTTGGAAGTACAGTGGGTAGATTTTTAAGGGCACATGGCGTAAAAACGACTATTTTAGATCAAGATTCTAGTCGGGTAGATCTTTTGAGAAAAATGGGTTTTGAAGTGTTTTATGGCGATGCCACACGTTTAGATCTCCTAGAATCCGCAGGAATTGCGAATGCCGAAATTTTAATTTGTGCTATAGACAATCCAGAGGTGACGCTTAGTTTAATAAAAAAGGTAAAAGAAAAATATCCGCATTTAAAGCTTATGGTTAGAGCTAGAAATAGGGATGATGCTTATGATTTACTTAATAATGGTGTAGATCATATTTACCGCGAGTCCCTTGATACTTCCATAAAATTAGCGAGTGATGTACTGCAGCATATTGGTTTTGATGCTGAGGCAACTCGAGGGCAGGCAGATAAATTCATCCGCTTAGATGAAGAAAGCATGCGTAGGTTGGCACGAGCTCCTAAAACAGGGAAAGAATATGTCTTTAAAGCCCGAGAGGAAATGGAGCAACAAGAAAAACTACTAGAAGAAGATCAACAAGTGGGAAGTAGTCAGCTTAAAAATTAATAGCTGTCAGCGTATGGATGGATAACAATTGGCACTATTTTTTTATGCAAAAATCCTAGACACTACAAAAAGGGATTTATTTTTTTCGATAAAATTTAATAAGTAAGGACTGGACCCTCTATTAACTGCGGCATTTCATCGATGAAATGCGTTAATTTTCTATTTCATTTCTTTTTCAATGTTCAGTTTATGTCTAGTCTTTTTTTTTAAGCTGCTAGGATTTAAATACTATCATTGAGGTTAATAATGATGTTTTAGCATTTTATCAATGTATTTTTTGCGATAACATCAAAAAATAAAGTTAATAATCTCAAAAAATTAATTTAAATGAAAAAAATCAACTTACTTACCTTATTAGCACTATTCCAAATTTTGCTCGTAAGTAGTCAAAATGATTGGGATAATATCGCTATTCCAGCAAATGCAGGCAACGGAAAGGAATGGCAACTGCAGGAAAAACCAAGTGACAATTTTAATTACACGTTTAACCCTACAAACAATGTTGTAGATTTTGGACCAGCAGGTAATGCCAAGTGGTATAACAAATTTCATAATCAACCCAATGGCGAGCCTAATAATTGGCCCGGTCCTGGACCAACAGTTTGGAGGCAAGATCATGTAGCCGTTTCGGGAGGAAGTTTAAACATGTGGGCATCGAGAATACCTGGTGCTACAAAATCATTTACTGGCTCTACAGGTGCCTCAATCGCTAGGCCCGAAACTAGATCAGGTTGTATAACGAACAAAACTAGAGTTCTTTATCCTGTTTTTGTAGAGGCAAGTATTCGTGTAATGAACTCATCTTTAGCATCGGACATTTGGCTTTTAAGTCCAGATGATACCCAAGAAATAGATATTATTGAATGTTATGGAGGACCAGGTTCTGATAATAGAAACAGTTTTTTCTCTTCTAAAATACACCTGAGCCATCATGTTTTTATTAGACCTCCGAATTTTAAAGATTATCAGCCTGCAGATTTAAATAGTTGGTGGACTAAAAATAGTGTTGCACAATGGGGAGGAAGAAATGTTAGAATTGGAGTGAACTGGGTTTCTCCAACTAGATTAGAATATTTTGTAGACGGTCAGATGGTTCGTGTATTGGATAATAACGCTACACAAACACGTTTGGGAGATGGTACCTGGCAGTATACATACCCGGCCGGAGTAACAAGCACAGGTGTAAACGGACAATTGATTAGAGAGAATGGATACCAGAAAATGACTGTAGCCTCAAGTTTAAATGATGCTAAAACCAAGTCCAACATTAGTGTAATAGATCCTTTTAATTATTTAAACAATGGAAGAAAATTTTCTAAAGAAATGGATATTATCATTAATGTAGAAGATCAAAATTGGCAAGCAGAAGCAAATAGGTCTCCAACCGACGCTGAAATGACCAATTTTGAAAATAATAACTTGTTGGTAGATTGGATTAGGGTGTATAAGCCTGTAAATATTTCAGGAGGTTCTAATCAAAATACAGGAGCTACTTCTGGTTTTTATGATTTTGGAGCTATAAGTTCAGCTATTTTTAATGGATACACTAGAGTTTCTTATGGAATTAATGATGGTTTTTGGACCAATGTTGGCAATTTAAATTATGCCGATAGAGGAGCTACTACAGGTACCAATGCATTGAATAGAGATTTTGCATACGATCAAAATAGGACAAGAACACTTCAATTCCCTGTAGCTAATGGTACGTACAATATTACCGCAACTTTTGGAGATCGTTTGAGTGCTCGCGTAAACAATTCTATACGATCAGGAGGAAAAACAGCTACGGTAACCACAAAGATTGCGGAATATAAAAATGCGAATCTAAATAACATTGTAGTCACAAACGGATTATTAAATGTAGAGGTTTTTGCTTCAGCTAATCAAAGCTGGGCCTTAAACAGGTTAACGTTCACTAGAAGTCAGACAAATTTAAGGGTTTCTAGTAAAGCTATGGTAGAGTCAGCTACAGAAGCTTCTGATAATTTTGAAGTATATCCAAATCCGGCTTCGGGAGTACTTAATATTTCTAGCGCCAACTATGTGAATGCAAAAATTTATAATTTGAATGGATTGACAATACTTAGAAAAGATATTGCGGATAAAAAGATAGATATTTCTTCTTTAAAAGATGGAATTTATATTCTTGAAATAAATGCTATTTCAGGGGAGGTAATTAAGCAGAAGATTGTAATCGCAAATTAGCAAACTATTGATATTACCAATTTTAAATTACTAGTAATGCAAAAAGCACCCTTTGAGGGTGCTTTTTTATAAAATAACGGATGTAATTTTATTTTCGAATCATAATAGATTTTACGTTCACAAATTCTTTCATCCCGAAGCCACCGTGCTCTCGTCCAAAACCGGAATCTTTTACCCCGCCAAATGGCATAGTTGGTTCTGCTGTTCCAAAAGAATTAATAAATATCATCCCGGTATCAAAATGCTTTTCGGCTAATTCGATAGCTCCTTTTTCATCTTTTGAGAAGATTCCTCCTCCCAAACCAAATCTACTATCATTTGCAATCCTCATGGCATCTTCATTATCTTTCGCTTTAATCAATGATGCTACCGGTCCGAACAGCTCATCATCGTATGCTGGTTGCCCTTTAGTTACTTGATCTAATACGGTTGCAGGATAAAAGTAGCCCTCACCATTTGGGATTGTTCCACCACAAAGTAATTTAGCCCCTTTTTCTAAACTCTCCTGTACTTGTTCGTGAATTTCCTCCCTCAAATCTTTACGCGCCATAGGACCCAATTGGGTATCTTCTAATTTTGGATCGCCTAATTTTAAAGCTTTCATAGCATTCACAAATTTCTCTTTAAATTCTTCGTAAACCTTCTCTGTAGCTACAAATCTTTTTGCTGCAATACACGTTTCACCATTATTATATATACGGCCTTGTACACTTTTTTCTACAGCAAGATCAACATCAGCGTCGTCTAAAATTAGGTAAGCATCATTACTTCCTAATTCCAGAACAGTTTTCTTAAGTTGAGCTCCAGCTTTTTCTCCAATTTTCTCGCCAGCTGCAGGGCTACCTGTTAACGTAACTCCGCGTACTAGCTTGTGTTTAATAATCGCATTAGATTGCTCGTGATCTATAACCAATACGGTAAATAGTCCGCTTGGTAGACCAGCTGTGTCAAAAATAGATTTTAGAAGTTTTGCGGTACCAGTTACGTTAGAGGCGTGCTTTAATAAAATGCTATTACCCGCCATTAAATTGGTAATCGTGTAACGAATAACTTGGTACGAAGGATAGTTCCAAGGTTGGATACCGTAAATGATGCCCATAGGAGCATAGGCCACTATTCCTTTTCCTCCGTCAAGTAGCTCACGCTCTTCACTTTTTAATATTTCTGGGGCATTCTTGGCAGAATAATCACATATAGCAGAGCAAATATCTACCTCTTGCAGACTCTGTGATAGCAGTTTCCCCATCTCATCGGTCATTAATTCTGCTAATTCTGTTTTATAGTTCTGCAACTCTTTCCCTATTGCCTTTATAACCTTACCACGTTCTTCGATAGATTTGGTTTTCCAGTCAAGAAACGCTTTTTGCGATTCTTGGATGCTTTCTTCCACCTGATCGTCAGTCATATATTCATACGATGATAAGGTTTTACCCGTTGTGGGATTCGTAGTATTAAATGTATTTTGTTTTGTTGTCGTAGACATAATTTTTTTCTTTAAATTCTTATTCCTTTCTATTTTTGCTCACTAGGAACAAGATATACATCATTAATATTAACACGGTCTGGCTGTGTTAATGCGTAGTAAATAGCATTGGCTATATCTTCCGCCTCTAAAGTTTCCATCTCAAACATTTCTTTCATCATTTCTTTAATGTCATCATCTGTAATGGTACTCGTAAGATTGGTAGCAACAGCTCCCGGTTCTATAGAGGTAATATTAATTCCATATTTTGGAGCAAGCTCTTGTCTTAAACCTTCAGAAAACATTTTTACAGCTGCTTTTGTAGCACAATAAACGGCTCCACCAGGAAAGTAGCGGTGTGCGGCCATGGAAGAAATATTAATTATATTACCTCCTTTGTTGGCTTTTAATTCTGGCAGTACTGCGGCAACGCCGTTAAGTACTCCTTTAATATTAACGTCCACCATTTTATCCCACTCATCTGTTTTTAATTTTTCTACAAATGATAAGGGCATCAATCCGGCATTATTGATTAGTCCGTTTACCGTTCCAAACTTCTCTTTGGTTTTGGTAACTACATTCTCAAAATCTTCCATTTTGGTAACGTCACCACTAACTACTAATGCTACTCCGCCATTTTTTTCAATCTCTTTTTTCAAATCATTTAATTCATCTTCGCTTCTGGCCATAAGCACCACTTTAGCTCCGTTTTCAGCTAATTTGTGTGCGGTTGCTTTTCCAATTCCACTTGATGCTCCTGTGATTATTATAGTGCTATTTTCTAGTTTCATAAGTCTCTTTTTTTTGTTCTACCCAAAGGTAACGGCTATGCGTGTGGTTCATTGACTAGAATAAATTAAGAATTGATCGATATGCTTTTGTAACCAAAAAGATTACGGCCAAAAAAAGAAAAAGGGAAGTAGATGAATTATAATAGAAGTGTATTTGTTCATCGTATACAGCTATTGGGATAAAAAACAAACCCTATTTAACCTCGTATGTGAGATGAAATAGGGTTTGCGAAAAAGATGTTTAACGTATCAAAACCGCTAATAAAATTATTCCATATTAAGGAAAAATAAATCTCTATGGTTGTAGACTAGCTTGCACATGCAGTTCGTTTCAATAACAAATATTCTCCATTAGTTCTAAATTCTTTTATAGAAGAGCCAGAGTATCGTTTAAAAGTTTTAGAGAGGTGACTTGCGTCTGTAAAGCCCAAATCATCTGCTATTTGTGTTAAGGTAAAATCTGAATTCAAGAGTCGGATTTCTACGAGCTTTAATTTTGCTTTGATGATATACTCGCGCAATGACATATGCACCTGCTTTTTAAAATACTCACTAACATAAGTAGGAGACATCATGAAAATTGTTGCTAGATTCTCAACTTTCAATAGCGCTGTTTTATCAATATTTTCGTTGATGTAGGTAAGCATTTTTGTAATCCTATCATCTGCATTTTTTTTGGGTGCTTTAAAATAAGTTCCTTTCTTTATATTGCGAATTAAGAGTTCTAGAATACTAGTCATAAGGCTTGTAATTAAACGAATAGAATCTGAGCCGTAACTTCTAGCCTCTTGAAGGATCATATGCACTAAGCTTTCCAGATGATGTCGGTCAAGATCATTTTTAATAATATCACCAGGTAATTGGTTATAATTAGAAAGGATATAAGAAGCTTCTTTAAACCATTCATTTCTATCAATAGTAGTCCGGTTTACATTCTTGAAAAAAGAATCGGTAAACTTTAAAAAGACAAACTTGGTAGGCTTTTCTATCGTAAATGAATGGCATCTCAAAGGAGGTAATAAAAAAACACTGCCTTTAATATAGGGATAATGGTTGTAATTTATACACTGAGTGCCATCGCCATTAGTAATCAAGACTAACTCAAAAAAATTATTTTTAACCGGACGTTGCTTCCAGCTTGTTAATTCTATTTCTTGTATTTCAAAAGGTTTGTAGGCTTCTAATACTTGCATTTCACCACTTATTTACACGTAAAGTTACTCAAATTCGTTTAAAAGCTTGTAAAAACACCCTATTAACCCCGATATATACCAAATTTACCTTTAGTTATACTAATTGTATGTCTTAAAAAATAAAAACCTTTGTAAACAATAGTATGTTTACGGTAATTGGATTAGCATCAAAGGAGTTAATGTATTATTTAATTCCATTAAGCACTTATCTCATTATATGCGTTCTTGTTGCTATAAAAGGACAGTACTAATTTTTAAAATAAAGCGCTCATGTCAAGTATCACAATAATTAATCCAGCAACCGATGAAGAGGTGGCAACTTACGATAGAATAACTCAGGAAGAAGCAAAAAATAAAATTGCTCTAGCGAACAGAACTTTTGGTAGTTGGAAGGTAACATCTTTTGAAGAACGATCTAAATTGATGCACAAACTAGCAGATTACTTAGAGGAGCATAAGGAAGAATATGCACAACTAGCAACGAGAGAAATGGGTAAGATAATTGGCCAGTCTAGAAAAGAGATTGAAAAATGCATTTTAATTTGTCGTTATTATGCTGATAATGCCAAGGATTTATTGGCAGACAATTCTGTAGATACAGAAGCTAAAAAAAGCTATGTTACTTTTCAGCCTATAGGTGTAGTATTGGCGGTTATGCCTTGGAATTTTCCATTTTATCAGGTGATTAGATTTGCTGTTCCTGCTTTAATGGCAGGTAATGTAGGTGTTCTTAAACATGCTTCTAATGTTCAGGGTTGTGCTTTTGCGCTAGAAGATGCTTTTCTAAAAGCGGGTTTTCCTAAAGGGTGTTTCACTAATTTAAATTTGAGTTCTGAACATGTGAAAGATGTTATAGCAGATAAAAATATTGTTGCAGTAACCTTAACAGGAAGTGATCCTGCTGGGCGCTCTGTAGCTTCAATTGCCGGCCAAAATTTAAAGAAAACGGTACTAGAATTAGGAGGCAGTGATGCGTATATAATTCTGGAAGATGCAGATTTAGAAAAAGCAGTAGAACTAGCCACTTTTGGCCGTCTACAAAATAATGGGCAAACATGTATTGCCGCAAAACGTTTTATTGTGTTAGAAGCTATATATGAGGAATTTTTAGTAGCCTTTAAAAAGAAAATGAAAGACGCAAAAATGGGTGCTCCAACAGCAGAAGACACCTATTACGGGCCAATGGCGCGTAAAGATTTGAGAAATGAATTGCATGAGCAGGTACAAAAAACAATTGCACAGGGTGGCCGTTTAGTACTTGGTGGGGAAATTCCTCAAGGCAAAGGTGCATACTATCCAGCTACTATTTTGGCAGATTTAAAGCCAGGTATGGAAGGTTTTGATGAGGAGTTATTTGGACCTGTAGCCTCTGTGATCAAAGCAAAAAATGATGAAGAGGCTATAATTTTGGCTAATAATTCTCAATTTGGTCTAGGTTCGGGAGTATTCACGAGTAACTTAGAGCGAGGAGAACAGATTGCTTTGCAATTAGAAGCGGGTAGTAGTTTCGTAAATAAGCTGGTGGTTTCTGATCCAAGATTGCCTTTTGGAGGCGTTAAAAATAGTGGTTATGGTAGAGAGCTTTCTGGATATGGAATTAAAGAATTTGTAAACACAAAAAGTGTTTGGATAGCATAAGCTACTAGAATTTAAGTATAATCTTCACCTAACCATTCAATAGTATGGATTTATTTAATCAAACAGACCTTTTTTCAACAGATGAAATCCGTAAAACGGAGTTTGATATGCCAGGGGCTGATGTTACTTTATTCGAGAATTTCTTTTCAAAAGAAGAAAGCGGTCGACTTTATACCAGTCTTTTGAAAAATACGAATTGGGAACAAGACCAACTTGTTATTTACGGTAAAGAAATAGATTTGCCCAGATTAACGGCTTGGTACGGAGATACCAATGCAGATGATTCTTATGCTAACACTAAACGTAGCGTACGCCCATGGACCGAAGATTTGCTTTATATAAAAGCGCGAATAGAGGAGAAGGTAGATGTAAAATTCACGCGGTGTTTACTTAACTATTATAGAGACGGGGAAGACAGCGTCAATTGGCACCAAGACTATACCGGAGAAGAGCGAAAAAATACGGTCATAGGTTCGGTCACTTTTGGTGCTACTAGACCATTTCAATTAAAACATGCAACCAGAAAGGATGTAAAACGAATAGATATTCCTTTAGCACATGGCAGCTTACTTCTTATGCAAGGAGCTACACAAGAAAACTGGATGCATAAAATTCCGAAGACTACAAAGAAAATTCAACCGAGAATTAACCTCACTTTTAGGTGGGTGAAATAGGTGAAATAGTTTTGGATATAGCATTCGGATAACCTTGTAGCAATTAAAATAAAACTAGTAATTGGTTGTTTTTTAGTTTTTTAGATATGAAAAAGCTAAAATTAGTATACTATCATTTATGACCGTTATTGTGAGGTTTTAATACTATACTTATTTTTGTTACTATAAAAATGATAGTTAAATAAAAAATACGTAATAATGAATTTACAAGAAACATTAAACTGGAGATACACTACGAAGGAATACGACACAACCAAGAAAATATCTGATGCAGATATGGGGGAAGTCAAAAATTTATTACGAATGAGTCCTTCAAGTATTAACCTGCAACCTTGGCATTTTATTATTGCTGAGACTACAGAAGGAAAAGCACGTATGACAAAAGGAACACAAGGCTTTTTTCATTTTAATGAACTAAAAATAACGAATGCATCAGCAGTAGTATTGTTTTGTTCGAAAACAAGCGAAGGTGCAGATGATACTTTTTTTAAACACCTTTTAGAAGTACAGGATAAAGACGGAAGATTTCCTAATGAAGACATAAAAAACGGAATGTACGGAGGAATGAACGCTTTCGGAGACATTCATAAATATGATTTAAAGGACTACCAACATTGGATGGAAAAGCAGGTATATCTTAACATTGGTAACTTTTTATTAGGAGTTGCTAGTTTAGGTATTGATGCTACCCCAATGGAAGGTATTGATGTAAAAGCGTTAGATGAAGAATTCGGATTAAGAGCAAAAGGGTTTACCTCTTTAGTAGTTGTTTCTTTAGGATATAGAGCAGCATCTGATTTTAATTCGACCGACAAAACTCCAAAATCTAGATTAGCAGAAAGCGAAATTATTACTGTAATATAATTTTAATTCAGATGAAAGCAATAGGATACAAAGAGAATTTACCAATAGACAATGTAAATTCGCTACAAGACATAGAAATAGAGACTCCGAAAGCAACAGGAAGAGATATTTTGGTGGAGATTAAAGCCATTTCGGTAAATCCAGCAGATTACAAAGTGCGTGCAAATATGCCTGTACAAGGTGATGATTGGAAAATTATTGGATGGGATGCAACCGGAATTGTAACTGCGATTGGTGACGACGTTACCCTTTTTAATATTGGTGATGAAGTTTGGTATGCTGGTGATTTTACACGTCAAGGTAGTTATGCGCAATTTCAAGTAGTAGATGAACGTATTGTGGGTAAAAAACCTGCAAGTTTATCCTATGCTGAAGCAGCTGCTTTGCCTTTAACTACGCTTACAGCTTATGAAATGTTGTTTCACAGATTAGAAGTTTCTAAAGACGATGCCAACAAATCTATTTTAGTAATTGGTGCTGCTGGTGGTGTGGGTTCTATTTTGGTGCAATTAGCTAAAAAGCTAACAAAACTGAACATTATTGCGACTGCTTCTCGCGAAGAAACTACCGATTGGTTAAAAGAATTAGGTGCAGATACGGTTATCAACCACAGCAACAAATTGAGCGAAGAATTTGAAAAGTATAGCCTTCCTGCTCCTGAATATGTGGTGAGTTTAAATGCTACGGAACAACATGTTGATGAAATTGTAAAGTTGATTAAACCACAAGGTAAATTCGGCTTTATTGATGATCCAAAAGTGATGAATGTGATGCCTTTTAAAGGGAAAGCAGTGTCTACGCACATCGAGCTAATGTTTACACGTGCTATGTTTCAAACAGAAGATATGATTGAGCAACACAACATTTTAAATAAGGTTTCTCAATTAATTGATAACGGAACAATTAGAACCACTTTAGGTGAAAATTTCGGAACTATTAATGCTGAAAACTTACGTAAAGCACACGCGTTCTTAGAGACCGGAAAAGCAAAAGGTAAAAAAGTTTTAGAAGGATTTTAGTCTCAATGAGACAAATAATAACGGTATGTTACTTCGAGTGAATTTTGAGTTATTGAAAATCAAAATATATTTTGATTGAAGATATAAGAAATTTGTATCGAGAAGCATAGCACTCAGAATGGTTCTCGATACAAAATTCTAAAAAAGAATTTCACTCGAACTGACAAACTAACTATTAATAAATCAGAATGTCACTTCGAGTGTTTTTATTGGAATAAAATGGAAATAAAAATGTATCGAGAACTTAGGAACATGGTTGCTTTTCAAAACTAACAACTTTAAAATTAGTTTCACTCGAACTGACAATCTAACTATTAATCAATATATAAGAATGTCACTTTGAATGTTTTTATTGAAATAAAAATGTATCAAGAAGCACAACGCTAAGAATGGTTCTCGATACAAAATTCTAAAAATAATTTCACTCGAACTGACAATTTAGATTATTAAAAATTAATGTAAACGTACGTTACCTCGAGTGAATTTTGAGGCGCAAAAAATATGCCTGTCCGCAGAAAGGAGGATATCGAGAAGCTTAATAGATAAGAATGGTTCTCGATACAAAATTCTAAAAATAATTTCACTCGAACTGACATATTTAATAAAATATAAAAATGAAAAACATACTAGCAGCAGTAGCTGTAACCGCATTATTTGTTAGCAATACCGCAAATGCGCAAGTAAACACTATAGATTCTGTAGCAACATCAAAAGTGCAACATTTCAATTTTGATGATATGGCATCAGAAACTATCGGAAAAGGCATCAAACGCAAGTGGTTTCACGGTGAAAAAGGGCAAATGACGATTTTCAATTTAGAGAAAGATGCGCATATTCCTTGGCACCAACACCCAAATGAACAGATTACCTACATCATGTCTGGTAAAGTAAAAATCAAGACTATTATTGATGGTAAAGAAACATTTGTAGAAGTTGGAGCAGGAGAAGTCATTGTTTTTCCTGAGAATGTTCCTCACGAATTTTGGGCTTTAGAAGAAACGGTAGATTTGGATGTACATGTGCCTGTACGTGAAGATTGGTTGTCTAAAGAGCTGCCAGATTATTTAAAGAAGACAGAAAAATAATCAAAATAAAAAAGAGCATAGTTGTTACTTTCGATTGCATAAGAGCGAAGTATTCAAACCGTTCATGTTCTAAGTAGCTTTAAGATAAATAGTATAAGAGCGATTAACTATAGTAAAGTTAGTCGCTTTTTTGTTCTTCTTTTATTAAATTTATAGAATGAGAAAATAATTTTTAAACAGAATATTAAATAATTGAAAATGAAAACAAACATTGGAATAACAGAAGAAAACAGAGCAAAAGTAGCCGAGCATTTATCTAAAATATTGGCAGACGAATTTTTAATCTACACAAAAACCCTAAGAGCACATTGGAATCTAGAAGGAATCGATTTTCATACCAAACATGTGTTTTTTGAAGACCACTATAATGCTATTAAAGAATTTGTAGATAGTGTTGCAGAACGCATTCGTAAAATAGGTCATTATGCTCCTGCTACCTTAAAGCAGTTTTTACAATTAACGCATCTATCAGAGGAGATAGAAGGAGACAACTCTAGCCTTAATTACATGAAAGTCTTATTGCAAGACCATGATACCATCATCATAGAAATTAGAAAAATAATTCCTGAAATTGAAGAAGAACTAAACGATGTTGGTACTGCCGATTTTTTAACTGGGTTGTTGCAAGAACATGAAGAAATGGCTTGGATGTTACGTGCTAGCGTAAGCTAAATTACGAATGTTATTTTTTCTTATTCATCTTTATAATAACCTAAAATTATGAGCGAAGAAGTTTGCAGTCATATAGCCTCTATTTCTGAATTAAAATTAGCTAAAAAACAGGTTTGCCAAGAATGTGTAAAATTAGGAGATTCATGGGTACATTTGCGCACGTGTCAAGAATGCGGAGTCACACTTTGTTGTGATGATTCTAAAAACAAACATGCAACGGCTCATTTTCATAAAACTGATCATCCGGTTATAAGCTCAGCTGAATATAACGAAAGGTGGCTCTGGTGCTATAAAGATGAATCTTTTGTTACATACTAATCCCAACAAATTATGATAGATGCCAGATTCCCTGAACTCACCAATCAACAAGTAGAAAAGTTAAAAGGCTATGGTACGGTAGAGAATTATGATAAACCAACTACTATATTAGACTATGGTGACAAAAGGTATGATTTTTTTGTTGTATTAGAAGGAGGAATTAAAATTATTGATCCGGAGAAAGATAAGGGGAATGTTACTATTCATAGTAAGCATCAATTTTCAGGATCTAGTAGTATTCTTTCTCACCGGGCTATAGGAGTACGTGGAGAAACGTTAGAAAAAACTCAAGTAATACGCATAAAACCAGATCAGTTAAAAAAAGCCATCGCAAAATTTAGTGATATTAGCGATTTACTTCTGAATGCGTTTTTATTACGTGAAGAAAGTTTGAAAAATAGTATACAAGGTGTCAAGTTAATAGGCTCGGAGCATTCTAACGAAACCTATGCGATTCGTGATTTCATGGATAAAAATGACATTCTATATACTTTTGTCGATTCGGATAAAGAAGAAGGGCTCAAAAGTATATTAGAAGCTTTTAATTTAAAAGAATCAGATTTACCAGTTGTAATTAATAGTCAGGATGAGATTTCTATTCGTCCGTCTATTGATGAAATAGGGGAGTGTTCTGGTGTTCGATTAAAGTTAGATGATGAAATTTATGATGTATTGGTCATAGGTGCTGGTCCTGCTGGTTTAGCTGCCAGTGTGTATGCGTCTTCTGAAGGGCTGAAAGTTTTGACCATTGATAGTAATTCACCTGGCGGACAGGCTGGTAAGAGTTCTAAAATTGAAAATTACCTAGGTTTCCCTACAGGTATATCTGGCAGAGATTTAGCCAACAACGGCTATATTCAAGCTCAAAAATTTGGGTGTACCATTTCTGTACCGCATAGGGTTGAAAGTATCCAAAGAAATGCAGGTCTTTATGAGATAAATGCAAGCAATACATCACCTTTAAAAGCACGTACAGTGATTGCTGCAACAGGTGCCGCTTATAGAAGATTGCCTTTAGATGGTATAGAAAAATATGAAGGTGCGGGCATTTATTATAGCGCAACATCTATGCATGCCAATATGTGTAAAAATAGCGAAATTGGTATTGTTGGCGGCGGTAATTCTGCAGGACAAGCAGCATTGTTTTTGGCAAATTTCGCTAAGAAAATCTATATAATTATCAGAAATGAAGATTTAGGTGCCAAAATGAGCGATTATTTGGTACAGCGAATTATAGCTTTCGAAAATATAGAAGTAGTAACCAATAGTAATGTGGTAAAAGTTGAAGGTGAAACCTATTTAGAAAAAGTAGTCATCGAACAAGAAGATGCATTTGTAAAGAATGAAATCAGCTATCTATTTACTTTTGTTGGTGCTAAGCCATGTACCGAATGGCTTCATGATATTGTTGATACCGATGCAAATGGATTTGTGCATACAGGGCTCACTATTTGTGACCAAGCTTTGAGAAATGAAGCTCAGTATCAAGTTCGTAAACCCTTTACTTTTGAAACTAGTCTACCTGGCTTATTTGCAGTTGGCGATGTGCGCTCTGGATCTGTAAAGCGTGTGGCTTCTGCCGTTGGTGAGGGTTCTATTGTTGTAAGCGATATTCATAAGTATCTTGCTCAAGAGCATGTGGTCATAACAAATAGTTAGCACTCATAATAATATCATTCTATCTAATTGATAATGTAATTAGTTTACCTTTCTTAAAATAGCTATTTTAAATACATGAGTTCAACTACTAAAAGTATTTCCCTTCGTGAAGCCCAAAAAATAGTTCTGTTATCACAAAAACTGCCTACTCAAAAAGTAGCAACTGATGCCAAAAATGTTACCCTATCTGCCATTGAGCATTTGGGTTATATTCAAATAGATACCATTTCGGTAATTGAACGTGCACATCATCATACACTTTACAATCGTAATTCAAGCTATAACTCTGATCACTTACAGACGCTAGTATCAGATAAAAAAGTTTTTGAATACTGGGCACATGCGGCATCCTTTCTTCCTATGGCCGATTATCGTTTTAGCCTGCCTCGCAAGCATGCGATTGCTTCCGGGAAACAAAAACATTGGTTTAAACGAGATGAGAAGCTTATGAACGCTGTACTAGAGCGTATAAAATTTGAAGGTCCTTTGATGGCTAAAGATTTTGACAAAAAGGGTGTAAAACACGGCGAGTGGAAAACGGCTCCGACTAAACAAGCCTTAGAGAATTTATTTATGCAAGGAGATTTGATGATTACAAAACGTGTAAATTTTCATAAGGTGTATGATCTTACAGAACGGGTATTGCCAAGTACCATAAATACTAAGACACCTACGGAGGAGGAACACGGTGAGTTTCTGATAAAGAAATATTTGCGCGCCAACGGCGTGGGTAAATTAACGGAAATGACCTACCTCCTTAAAAATATGAAACCATTAGTTAGCAAAGCCCTAGAACAATTGCTTTTAAGTGGAGATATTATAAAGATACATGTTGCTGATCATGAATATTATATTTTGCCAGAGTCCCTTGAACTATTGAATACACCTTTAACACGAAAGAAGCTCAATATTTTATCTCCTTTTGATAATTTACTGATTCAAAGAAAACGAACGTCAGAGATTTTCAATTTTGAGTATCTTTTAGAATGTTATGTGCCCCAGCAAAAACGGAAATTTGGATATTTTACCTTACCTATTTTATGGGGTGGAAAATTGGTTGCCCGAATGGATAGTAAAGCTGATAGAAAGGAAAAGATTTTGGATATACATCAATTGACCTTAGAGCCTAGCTTAAAGAAAACTGAAGCTTTTGCAGAAGCGTTGAATAAAGAATTAAAGTTGTTTTTAAAATTTAATAAGTGTACCAGTGTTCGTTTGCATAAAACCATTCCCGCTTCTTTCCAGCATTATTTTGAACAGTCGTATCCTGAGTTATTCGTTTAATGACCTCAGTGCGTTATAACATATAAAAATTGCTATAAATAATGGTCATGTTCAGATTTTGTTGAGTCTAAATTTTGGCTTCCTATGGTATATAAGTGTATTTTTCATTTTTTAAATTCTAATTAAAACCCCAAAAAAAATGAAGCATATTTATCTAATAGCTAGCCTATTTAGTCTTATGATATTTTCTTGTAAAAAAGATAATAATTCAACCGAAGAAAATGCCCAAGATAAAGTTAACGAAGAATCGGCTATAGATCCTGTTAATGAGACACCAGAAGAGACAGCTCCAGAGGCTGTAGATTATACCACATTAACGCCCCCAACTCCTCCAGAAGGAATGAAATGGATAGAAGTTTCTGAGCTTACTGATGAGTTTAATGGCACTTTTGACACTGATAAATGGTTTAAACCTTTATGGAATTATGATGTTCCAGTACATATGAAGGCAGAAAATTCTGGAGTAGCAGATGGTAATTTATGGATAAAAGCTACACTTGATGATACGCAAGAACGCTGGTTTTTAACTTCTAGAGTACAATCTAAAGCACAGATAAATTATCCTATGTATACAGAAAGTAGAATTAAAACAGCTCATATTTCTGCATATAATACTTTTTGGTTAAACAATGGTGATATTGCGGACAGAAATGAGATAGATATTATAGAAAATAACTCTAATCCTTCATGTGATTGTCAGCCAGATTTTCCATGGCAAATGAACTCGCAATACTTTCATGTTGTTGATAATGATACCAGAAGGAATAAGGGTAATTTTGATAATAGAACGCTCTCTGATGATAACCCGTTAAAAGGCGTAAAATGGAATGAAGAATACCATACCGTTGGTGTGTATTGGAAAGATGCTAAGAATATACAATTTTATTTGGATGGAGAGCCGGCAGGAAGTGTAGTCTCTGAACCCGACTTTACAAGAGATTTAAATGTTATTTGGGATTTATGGACTTTTGATGTGGATTGGCTAGGAGGTCTTGCAGTAAAGTCTGATTTAATGGATGAAACTATAAATACGATGAAAGTAGATTGGATTCATTCCTATAAATTGATTGAAAAATAATAGTGTATCGTAGTTATTAATGTAAGAGCTCCATACTACCTCTGTAGCATGGAGCTCTTTATAATTGTACTAAATATTTTTAATTACAAGAAGTAATGGTGCCAATACCGTTAGTACATACTTTAGTAGTATTATACTTTACATTTAAAATATGGTTATTAGGAAAACCGGAAACATTAGACGTGGTTACATTCACATTATAATTTCCAAGACTGTTATCTCTTTTGGTATTATCAATGGTAACTCCTAAAGAAGGTCCGTTATACTCAAAACCAGAAGGACCTGGCTTGCAAACTTTAGACCATTCCGAACAAGGTAAGTAAGGTAAAAATAAATGCTTAAGTTTAGCTCCAGTATTTTTATAAGTAACCTTAACATTACTAACAGTAGAATTATTAAAATTACCTGGTTTAATACCATTTACAGCTGGGTTAGAGTGGTTGTAAGCCGCTTCGCTAAAATCATTATCAATACGTACAGCCCAAGTTCTACCATTGTTGCGTTTGTATAATTCTGATACAGAACCAGCGCCTAAGATACCTTCTATATAATTTTTATAAGCCTCGCCACTAGCTCTATTTTGTTTATCAAAAATCTCTATAAAACCGTGCTCTACCCGAACAGCATACGCACAACCAATAGCCGTAACATCATCTATGGTTACTTTACCGTTTTCCATAAAATGAGGAGAAAACATTACAGGCGTTAAACCACTTGTATTTTTAATTTTAGACGCAAAAATATCACGTACACCACCTTTGTTAGCTGTTTTCATAGCAAGGTTATCTGTTTCTAGTCGTAATGTTACGCCTCCTGTACATTTTAGATTGTTAAATAATACATTATCCGCAGCATAGGCTTGTATAAGTCCGTAACCAGTATGTGCATTGGTCTGACTTATATTTTCTATGATTCCATTGTGTGGCCATGCATTACTTCCATTATCAGTAAAACTTATGAGTACGGATGCAAATACAGTTTTTTCATCCTTAATGGAAAAATCAGATATTTTAAAATTATTGACATTACCGACATCTGCAACAATTAGATTTTTTGAGGTATTTCCTCTTAAATCTACAATAAACTTACCGCCTTTACCTGTAATACTTGCATTTTCAATTTTGTCTTCGGTCTTATTCGCAAAATCAAAAATCCTGTGGTTTTGAGCAGGGGCTAATCCTTTGGTAGGATAAATGACCGTACCTTTTTCAATTTCTAAATGCACATTAGAGCGCATTCTAATTTTATTAAAGTAATAGGTTCCTTTAGGAATGGTTAATACACCACCATCACTATTCGATAATTCTTTAATCGCTAAGTCTAATTTAGCGCTATCATCATTGGTGTCTGTGTTATTGACTCCATAATCAGAAACTAAATTCTTTTTGTTATTACGAACAGCAGCATTAGGTGCCGTGTAAAATCTAGAAGCAGCTACTTTTAAGACCGTTAGATCATCTGAAATTGCAGCTTCATTTAGGTCTTGTGTTTCTTCAACATTTTTTGAGCAACCTATTGCGAAAAGCGCAATTGAGGCTAAATAAATACTTTTTACATGTACTTTCATTATAAGATATTTTGAGGTTAAGGGCGCAAATTAGTGTCTTTGTTCAGGCTTTAGTAGGTGTATTTTATCTCCGTTAAGTAGTATTTTATCCTATATAGGGTGTGTTCTATGTAGCTAAGTGAGCAGCGACCCTTGTGAGCTCCTATGTTTATTGTATAAGTTGTTTTTTAAGGATTTAATGTTGAATGTTTAGTAGATGTTTTATTTATTATGAATTTGTAAATATTTTAATTTATTTTTTATCAAATTGATTTTGTGTCGATTTTTTTCGTAGAATTGGATAACCAAAATGGTAAACCAATTTGGAGCCCCAATTTTATTAATTTAAATAAGTACACATGAAAAAAATGACCAATTACAAATTCTTAGCAACTGGGATCTTATCCGTTGCTTTATTTTTAACAAGTTGCAGTCAAACAGACCAAGAAGAAACTGAATTAATTCCTGAAGCTACAGTAGGAACTAAACTTACCGCTAAAGTGTATCAAATTTCAGATTTCTATATTGAAACCAGTTGGCTCAGTGGGGAAGACAGTAGATCTACCAAATCTTTTAGTTCTACGGGAACTGATAACGAAAGTTGGTATGATAAAAATTCCAGTGGGTATTATGTCATGAAAAGTTTAGCAACCGACGGTAACCGGAGTGAATGGAAAGAGATTGAAGAATCTTCGTTAACAAATGGTAAGAGTATGATTTATAAGGCAAAAGTAGAGTCGATCCCTGAAAACGGAGTAACCATAGCACAAATCCACAACAGAGGTAATAATGTAAACAGACCTTGGTTACGCGTTTTTATTGATGATGATCGTAAAATAAAAATTAAAGTAACCACCAATAATCCTTCAAATAGTTCTGGTACCTATACGGAATATACAGGAGCTACATATACTCAAGGAAGTGATTATATACTCGCTATTACGTATAATGGTGGTGGGGCAAATGTAAAAGTTACTACATCAAGCGGATCAACAATTATTAATAAAACCTTATCACCTTCTAGTTCTTGGAATAGCTATTCTAGCACCTATTTCCTAAAAGCAGGAGTATATACGGAGGGTAATGATAAACAGCCTAAAATTACATTCAACTATTTCTATTTTAATGACTAAAATAGTGATGCTGTAAAATACAAAAGACCACCTAGGGTGGTCTTTGTTATTAGAAATAGTGAGGACGCTAAGCGCTATTTATTTTTAGAGGCACAATCAACGCAAGTGCATTTTCCTGATTCACAGATACATTTTCCGTCTTTATTCATAACACAATCCTTATTTTTTTGGTGTTTCTTGCAATTTTCATCGGCACACTTGCCATCATCTCCTATAGTACAGGGCATTTTTTTAGCATGTTCTTTGCAGTTTGCACATGCACAGGTATCGCCTTCACACTTACACTTGCCATCTTCATGCATTGTACAGGTCATTTTACTGTTGTGTTCCTTACAATTTTCACATGTACATGCATCTCCTTCGCAGGTACACTTACCGTCTTTATGTGCTTCACAGGCCACAAGACTATCCGTAGAGACCAACATTAAATCCATCTTACACACAGGGCAACTCCCTACTTCATGGTACGTTTTACCGTCTTCACAATTCATAGGGCAACTATAAGTGGTCTCAGCAATTTTTGAAATTTCATCGGTTTTAACTTCTTCTTTCTTGTTTTTACAAGAGGTAAAAATGCTTAGAGTTACTAGACAAATTACTATCGGTAGTAGAATTACTCTGAATTTCATAAGGATTGATTTTGTTTAATAAGGTAAGTTATTTGTGTTTATAATAAAAGTAAATAGACAGACAATCAGATCATATTAGTTTGACAACAAAAAAAGTGATTAAAAAACAATTAAACTATATTTTTTTCTTCTTCGACCAATAAAAATAGGCGACACTTAGTAGCACTAAAATAGCTAACAGCAATCCTAAGTGTTTAGTGCCATTATGAGTTTCTTGTACTAATATATTATTTTCAACATGAAGCGTTGCTTTATAGTCATTATCTACATTTAAGATTACTTTATCTTTTAGTGTACCTAAGGCAACAGAAAATATAGTTTGGTGTTCTTTATTCTCTCGGAAGGCATCAATGGAAATAGTAATAGTTCTTATATCTCTAGGAAGATTATCTGTTAGAAATTTAAAATCAGTTTGATGACTCCCCAATTTAATCCCTCCATCGTTCAATAAAAAAACTTCATTATTAAGCATTAAATCAAAATGATCTTTGATGTAACGTACGGCTAATTCTTTGTATTTTTCTGTTGTAATTGCTGTGAAATTTTCTGCTAGATATTGCTTTTTTAAGGCTTCATTTAATCCGTCTTGACTTACACTAATGCTTAAAATACCTAAATTATCCTTTAGTTCTAAATAGTATAGTGCAGATAATGAATTGTGAGCCAAAAGAGAAGAGAAGCTTAGTACTGCAAAAAGAAAGAGTAATACGTGTTTTTTCATCTTTTTATCTAAACTTAAAACCACGTGCAGCTGCGACTCCTTTTAAGCATTTAGGAACGTTGGGAGCTCTAGTTGTACTGGCAATATAATGATAAATTCCATCAGGATATTCTGCGGTCTTTGCTGTTCTGCCACCACAATCATCTACATCTGAAGGTTCTTGTGCATAGGCATAGATAGGGAAACCATCTTTAGCAAAACCCATGAGTTTTACCGTTGCCACTTGTTCTATTAAGGTACACGCGACTTCTGTAATATGATGAGCGGCTAAAACCTGGTTCATTACTTCTGGCACAAAATGCCAGTGGTAATACCCAGCAGGATCATTGTGACCGCCACAAGGATCTAAAGAAGGGATGTTACCTCCAGTAGCATTTGGTATTGGTGGACCATTGACCACTGAAGGAGGATTACCATTAATGGGGACGCCATCTAGAGAAACACCCACTAATTCAATAGTTTCAATAACATTATTAGTTTCAGATAGCTTCGGTTGTGCAGGAATTAAGAAGGTAAGTTTTAAATCATTATCAGGAGCTGCAGCCAAACAATAATCAAAATTAGGATCTGGTCGCCCAGAATTAAAGTCATCCATTCTAATTTTTCCTTGATCATCTATGATATCGTAACCATCGGATTCCATAGCATGAAACAAGCTAGCCTTTAGTACTTGAAAACCAGGATTTGTTTTGCCATCATAAGTACCTAAACCACCTATATCTTCAATAGTTTCAGGACAGTAAGGTCCATCTTCTACTGGGTTGCTAGAAAATACCAATTCATAACAATCTCCCGTAGTGCCGTCGTCTAATGTACAAGCTACTTTTTTATAGGATAGTAAAGAGGTAGCATTAAAATAGGCTTCTTTAATAATGTCATCTGTTGAGATAGGCAAATTACGAGTAGTATTCAGGTTGCCCGCACCAAAAATAAAAATTAGTGAAATTATCACGAGTGTAGCGCAAACAGTAAGTATTCGTTTAGAACGATTCATAAATAACTTTCAGGTATTTTAAATAGTAATGGGTAAAAGTCCAAAAAGCGTAAGACTTATAAAAATAAAATCAGTGAATATGCTATTTTAATCAGTAAGGCAAGCTTTTGCAATTTATAATTGGGTAGGAAGTAAAATATAAATAATATTTTATGCCTTTCAGGCGCCGTTACGATGATCAGTTTCAAAGGAAAGCACTAAACAGCTAAGTAGGAGTTTAATACTTTAATGTGCTTTTTTTAAGAATATAAAATTAGAAATACCCCTGCCATGATTCCTGCTAGAGGGATTAATTTTTTTCGTTTGTTTTGTTCTTTAAAGATGATACCCCCTAAGACAACAGCTATAATGATCTGACTTCTTTTTATAGCAGAAAGTAACATAATTAAAGCATCAGGATCTTGTAATGCTTTAAAATAAAAGTAATCTGCTATTTGCAGAAGAATACCAACTAGGGGAATAGACCAGCGCCATTTAAAGGCTTTTCTTTTTTCTGCATTTGGAAACCATGTTATGGTTAAAATAACGAGTAAAATAAGAACAGTGTACAAACAAAACCAGAATTGTAGCGTTTGCGGATTTAAGTGTATCGTCTGTATAAGAAACTTATCATACAAGCCGCTAGAGGCTCCTAAAAAAGTAGCACCAATAATAGCGAAAATCCATTTGTTGCGTTTAAAATGAATCCCTTCTTTTTTTCCTATTTTAGAGTAAAGTAACACCGATAAAATAATAAGAAAAAAACCAATCCATTGGTAAAAGTTAGGTTTCTCTTGATAGATGGTTATGGCGCCAATAAATGTAAAAAATGGACCAGCGGAACGTATGGGAGTTACAATAGTTATCGGTAAATGTTTTAGGGCTTGATAGGCTAAAACCCATGATGCCGCCATGATAGCAGATTTTATTGCGATAAAGCCATGTGTTTTCCAGGGGATAGCTGTGATATAGAAGTCCATTTTCACCATCTCTTCTTTAAAGAAATGAGAACCAATATAAAAGGGGACGATCAATAAAAAACCTGAAGAAATAGTACCCAAGAGTACTGGAAAAACTTCGTTTCCTTGTACGGCATGTTTTTTACATAAATTGTGTAAACCAAGAAATAAAGCTGCTAAAAGACCAAGATACATCCACATAATGCGCGCGAAGATATATAATTTATAAGGCCAGCCTAAACATTTGCCAAAATGTATTGAGAGCTCATTGTTAGGTGTTTTGTTTTTAAAGCAATCCGGACCCTAAGAAATAAGCCTTTCGAAGCCCTCTGAAAAATCAGAAGCACCTTAATTTATAAAACAAGGTGCGTTACGGTTTAGATTTTGGAGATACATTGAGTAAATTTGTAATGCAGAACAAATAATTTTCAGCTCTTTAGTTGCGTAGCAAACTAAACCTATCACATGTTAAATCTTTATAAGAGATGTGTTGCTAGAGTTTAGTAATTTTTTTTAAAGGAATGGTATTAGGGCGCTAAAGATAAAAACGATAGTAGTATGAATAACGAAACTCAAATAAAATGCCCTAATTGTGGAACATCCATAGACGTACAGGATATTTTATCGCATCAATTAGAAGAAGAAATAAAGCAGAAATATCAGTCTCAAATTGCAGAAGAAAAGAGAAAATACCAGCATGAGCAAGAGAAACTGAAACAAGAAAAAATAATATTTGAACAAAAGAAGAGACAAGAAAATGAATTGTTTCAAGAGCGCTTAGAGAATCAACTAAAGGCCGATAAAAAAGAGATTGAAGCCAAGCTTAAAAAGAAATTAACAGAAGAACAGTCGGAACAGTTTGATGCTTTACAAAAAGAATTGAATGAAAAGTCTGAACAAGTAAAAGAGCTAAATCGCTCTAAAGCCGAAATAGAAAAACTTAAAAGAGAAAAAGGCGAATTGAAAGAGGCGGCTGAAGCAGAAGCTCAAAAAAAGCTCAACGAGATTCTTATTGCTGAAAAAGAGAAGATTAAGAAATCGGAAGAGGATAAAAATGAATTGCGTTTTAAAGAAATGCAAAAGCAATTAGAAGACCAGAAAAAGCTGACCGAAGAAATGAAGCGTAAGCAGGAGCAGGGTTCCATGCAGTTACAAGGAGAAGTACAAGAATTAGCGATAGAAGAATGGTTGGCAGCTCAGTTTCCTTTAGATACCATAGAAGAAATAAAAAAAGGAGCGCGAGGAGGCGATTGCATTCAAATAGTGAATACGCGAACGGAGCAGCATTGTGGAAAAATCTACTACGAGAGTAAGCGTACCAAGGACTTTCAGCCTAGTTGGATCGAGAAATTTAAAAATGATATCAGGGAGAGAGGCGCCAATATTGGTGTTTTAGTTACTGAGGTAATGCCTTCAGATATGGATCGAATGGGACTTAGAGAAGGTATTTGGATTTGCAATTATGATGAATTTAAAGGACTTTGTAAGGTATTGCGAGAATCAATTATCAAAGTAAATCTAGCACTTAGTACCCAAGAAAATAAAGGAGACAAAATGGATATGCTTTATGATTACTTAACGAGTAATCAGTTCAGAATGCAAATAGAAGCCATTGTAGAAGGTTTTACATCTATGAAAACTGCGCTGGATAGTGAAAAAAGAGCCATGCAACGCATCTGGAAAGAACGGGAGAAACAGATAGAAAAAGTAACCAACAATACGATAGACATGCATGCGGCCATAAAAGGAATTGCCGGGAATGCTATTCAATCGGTTAAAGCTTTAGAACTTCCTGGAGGTGATGAATCATTTTTATAACGAATAGCTGATGCTATACGATTTGCATCATAACGCACAATACGCATCTTAAAGTAAGAAACGAAAATAAAGGGTATTAGGTAGATGGAACAATCTACTTAACACCCTTTTTCAATGATTGTTGATGGCTAAATTAATCCGTTTGTTCCTTTTTAAACTTTTTAAATACATCATAGGCAAATGCTAAATCTTCAATGGCAAGACCCAGGGAAGCAAAGACCGTTGCTTTGTTTTGATAGCTTCTGTTATTCTGTGAAACCAAATCAAAGACGCTTTTTTCAATAAGCTCTTTTGGTGTCTTCTCCATTTCATTTGCAGCAATAATAAGCTCGCCTTTTTGTTGCTCAGCAGCATAATAATTATCTACAATCACGGCAGAATTTAAAATAATATCCGTGGCCAGTTCTCTATTTTTAGGATCCCAGGCACCAACGGCATTTATATGCACATGACTGCGCAATCCTTTTTGTGAAATAAGAGGCATTTTTGCACCAGTAATGGTACACACAATATCAGAAGCATTAGCGGCTTCTTGTGCCGAGCCACACTTCTTGAATGTAATGCTAGGGTAGAGTCCCGTTACCTTCTGTATAAAATTATTTAAATTTTCTTGATTTCTTCCGTATACAAAAACAGATTTAATTTCGCGAACTAAGGTGATGGCGTGTAAATGAGAATAGGCTTGTGTCCCTGTTCCTAGTATTCCTAAGCTTTCGGCATTAGGTATGGCGGTGTAATCTGTAACTAAGGCACTTACCGCAGCAGTTCTCATTTCTGTCATGGAATCTGCATCAAAATTAGCGAGAAGTTGCCCAGTCTCCGTTTCAAAAAGATGGAATATTCCTTGATGAGAACTTAAGCCTTTTTTATGGTTGTCAGGAAATATACTTAATATTTTTACGCCCATAATATTATAGGGTTTAAAGTAAGCCGGCATTAGTCCCATGATACCATTTGCCGGTTCTGGAAGTTCCATTTTAGAACGTAGAGGGTTCAGTATATTTTCATCAGAAGCAATCCTAAAAAGAGCTCTCATGACCTCAATGCATTCTTTCATGCTTATCAATTCCTGTATTTTATGTTGATCGAAATAATGAACCATTTGTATCTATATTTATCAGGTGTGAAGGATGGTGTTAAGACTACATTGTCTGCACCTTTTGTGTAAACGAAGGTATTGATTTCTTAGGTAATGGCAGGGGATGAAGAGCGTTCTTTTTGTTTCAAAAAAGCGAATTATAACAAGTCTTTTATGAATTAATCAACGCTTTAAGTGGTAAATAAATGAGTGAGCTAATGCTGTTATGCTTTTCATTAGTCTGTTGCCTTAGAGTTAAATATCGCTTTCCAGTTTAATAGGCCATATAATAATCCACCAAGTATAAAGGAATCTATAAAATAAGCGTGTGTGAGTTGAAACAGTTCCAAATAGGTAAACACGGTGATGATGGAACTAAGCACCCAACTGATTAAGGCTTTAGGTTGCCATTCTGGAATTTCATCCAATTCATAGCGTTGTTTTTTTACCCAATAGAAATTGATGATGTAAATAGCGGAAATGGATGGCGCTAAAACACCTAGAAAATTCAGAAAATCGAATAAGTATTCGGAGAATCCCAATAATGCGAATAGAATCCCAAAAACACTTACGATCAGGACTATTTTTTTAAAAGTCCATTCCGTTTTTATAGTGGAAAATGTCAATACTGTGGAATATAAATTACTCGCATTACCTACCCATGTAGATACCAATAACAGAACGAAGGCAGGAATGACCAAACCTAACTCTTGCATTACTTTAATAATGTCTACTTCCCCTGTTTGTATCGAAGGAATAGCACTAAATAAAAGCGCAACAGGAAAGCCAATGGTGATTCCTAAAACGGCAATCATACTCTGTTTATCATTATAGATAAACCTTGAGAAATCTGCCATCATCACAGGAAAAAGAATAGAAGAGCCCACCAGTATAGAAGTGGCTTCAAATAAGGTCATTTTAGGATTTTCAGGAACAAAATTTATTACTGCTGTAAGCGACATCCCTTGGTCAAATGATACATAAATAACATAGCACAAAAAAAGGGTAAGCACGGGTACCGCAAAATTTGCTAAACGCTCTAAACTTTTAATTCCATAGAGTGTAGTGCCGGTGATCATAGCTCCCATAATAATGATGATAGGCCATTCTGGAAGCGCTACTGCAAAGGTGTCAAGCGCCGTATCTACTACAGCAACAGAGAGTAATTCTAGGGCTACCGAAAACCATCCTAAAAGCGTAATTCCGAAAATAAAATTCATGATTTTGGCACCCTGTCTGCCAAAACTAAAATGAAGGATCATATACGTAGAAAGCCTAGATCTATTCCCAATTTTAGCGGTTGCTAAACACATCAACGTTAAAACAACAGTACTGATACCAAAAGCCCACAAAGCATCTTTGAAACCGACACCTAAAGCAACTTCAGAACCCAAAAATAATATAGGAAGAGTTAAACCTGTCCCAGCTATTATAATGGCGATAAGCCAGCCAGAAGTAAAATCTTTAGGCTGTACTTTTGTATTTGCGTATTGGTTGTCTTCGGCCATAATTGGTTATTCTAGTTGCTTAAGAAGTGTGGTCAATAGTTTCCAGAATTTCTGAGTAGAACTTATTTGTAAACGTTCTTCTGGTGAATGAGCTCCAAGGATATTTGGACCAAATGAAACCATTTGCATGGTAGGGAAAGTACCTGATAAAATACCACATTCCAATCCAGCGTGGATAGATTTTACAATAGGCAAGGCTCCATTTAATTCTTCATAGCACTTTTTGGTGAGACCTAATAATTCACTTTTAGGATTAGGCTCCCAACCTGGATAGGGACCAACCTCCTTGACTTCGGCAAAGGCAAAGCACTCTTTTATTTTATTAGCGAGTTCATTCCGCTCTTGATCAACAGAACTTCGGGTGTGACAGGCCGCATGAAACTTGCTTTCACCAATATGGAAGATAGCGATGTTGTTGGAGGTTTGTACTAAGTCCGCAATACCTTTAGTCATGGAGTACACGCCATTCGGGATAGTCAAAATAGCCTTTAGTAACTTATTTTGAGTTTTAGTATCTAGAACTCCTGTAGTATTTTTTGTTTTTACATACTCCAATTTTAGACTTGGGTCTGTGGCACTATATTTCTCTTTAAGCTGCGTTGAAATGTCTATAAACGTTTGTGAAAATACTTCTTGCTTGTCTTTTTCAACGGCTACTATGGCCCACCCATTTCTAGGAATTACATTGGTTAAGGTACCTACATTTAAACTATGAATGCTACACCCTGTTTTTAAGGCTAATTGGGCTAAGCACTCCGCCAATACAATAATTGCATTTGCCTGGTTTAAGTGTATTTCTACACCAGAGTGTCCTCCTGCCAATCCACTGAGTTTAATTTCAAATAAGCTATACTTTTTAGCATCCAAAAGTTCTAAATCGTAGGTGCCATCTATAAGTACATCAACACCACCTGCACAGCCAATGGTAATGATATCGTCTTCTTCTGAATCTAAATTCAAGAGCATGGTTCCTTTTAGTTGCTCTTTAGTCAAAGCCATAGCGCCAGTCATACCCATTTCTTCATCTACTGTAAATAAAGCTTCAATAGGAGGGTGTTCTAAATCTTTGGAAGACAATACAGCCATAATTGCTGCAACGCCAATACCGTTATCAGCACCTAATGTGGTTTCCTTTGCTTTGACCCAATCCCCATCAATGAACATTTTAATCCCTTGCGTGTCAAAGTTAAAGCTAGAATTGGGTTCTTTTTGATGCACCATATCTGTATGTCCTTGAAGTACGATAGTTCTGTGGTTTTCCTTGCCAGGACTACCTGGTTTTCGGATGATCACATTTCCGATAGCATCAACAGAGGTCTCTAGGTTTAGAGAGGTGCCGAAAGCAATCATAAATTGAGTGATTTCCTCTTCTTTGGTAGATGCTCTTGGTATGGCATTTATGGCTTCAAAATGCTGCCAAATAGCTTTAGGTTCTAAATTAGTAATAGACATTTAGTTACGTATTTTCTTTAAAATTAGATATAAGGTAAAGGCGA
Organism: Cellulophaga algicola DSM 14237; assembly: GCF_000186265.1. Taxonomy (NCBI): domain Bacteria; kingdom Pseudomonadati; phylum Bacteroidota; class Flavobacteriia; order Flavobacteriales; family Flavobacteriaceae; genus Paracellulophaga; species Paracellulophaga algicola. The sequence continues at coordinate 4,533,918 of NC_014934.1, read as the reverse complement.
CAATAAAAGAGTCGAAAAATGATATAGAGGTTAAGGTAATATAATCAAAAGCTCCTAAGTAGGCTACAATACAAGCAATAATCCAACTAACTAATGCAGAAGTATCCAACTGGGGTAATTCATTAAAACGTGCTAACTCATACTGTTGTTTTTTTACGAAGAAAAAGTCAGCAATAAAAATAGCAGAAACAGGAGGGATGAATATGCTAGAAATATTTAGAAAATCAATAAAATGAGTGGCAACACCAAAAAGAGCCAATAGGGTTCCAATGCTACTTGCTGCGATACCCAATTTAGCATCTTTTGTTTTAGTAAATACCGTAGATAAGGTAAGTTGTGTAGAGTATAAATTTGCGGTGTTCGTTGTCCAAGTTGAAAATATAAGGATACACAAGGCAGGAATCGTCAAGCTTAGGCCTATCATAATTTTCATGATGTCTATTTCTCCTGTAATAAGGCTTGGTATTCCACCTGCTAAGAGTACTAGAGGGAAACCGATAGTCAGCCCTAAAATTGAAATTAAACTATCCTTATCTGTTTTAGCAAATCGGGAATAATCTGGCATCAATACAGGCGTTAAAATCACCATACCCACTACTGCTGAAATGGCTTGCGTAGTTGTCATAGAAGCATTACCGGAAATTTGCAAAAGGGTATGTATGCTATTCTGGGAAGTAGTGATATAAAGTACATAAACTACAAACAAAAGCATTAATGGTACTGCAATAGATGAGAAACGTTCAATAATCCGAAACCCATAAATGGAGGTCAAAGTCATTAAAATGCTACCTAATATGATACCGATCCAAACAGGAAAAGACACATTAAAAAGTTGCGCAAATGCATCTGTTAATGCTTGCCCAAATATTTCAACGGTCACCGCATACCAACCTAAGAGTGTAATGGCAACGAGCAAGTTGATGAGTAAAGCTCCTTTTTTTCCAAAGGAAAAATGAAGGAGCATATAGGTAGATAAACGGGTTCTGTTCCCAATAATAGCGGTCACCGTGCAAAGAATACTTAGCACGATGCAAACGCTCATAAAGACCCAAAAGGCTTTTTCTAGCCCTAGGGCCTGAGTAACTTCTGAACCAACAAAAAAAACGGGTAATGTTACGCCAATACCGACGATAATAGAAGCAATACGAATGCCGTTGACTGTTTTATCTTCAGGAACTTTAGTTCTTGAATAATCATCGATAATCGGTGCTTCTTTATCTAGCATTAATATGTTCCTATTAGTTTTTCAGCCAAGGGCTTCAGAGTTGGGTGGGTGTACACACCATCTTCTACTATTTGTATATCATCTAGGTAGATATTTACTTTATTTACAATCCCATCAAAATGAGATTTAGCGACTTGCCCTAGTGGTGGCATATCCATAGGACTGGTATGTCCAAAACCAAAATCTACACCACCCCATACACGTTCATCTTCAACAATTTCTCCACACATTTTTCGTACACTAGGGTTAATCCCAAACATATTATGAGATATTTTATACATGTTAGGGTCATCGAAAGAAGCTAAATATTTTTTAAACTTTTCCGCTTCTTTTTCTGTGCCTTTCACATCAACGATAATGCTGTCTTTCATTGTAAATGCTACGCTATTATCATTTCCATAGATATCGGTATGTTGTAATAAATCAAAAACAATGGTCCCGTTCATACTTCCTATTTTGGGTACGATATTTACATATCCGGGAGCAGTCCCAAATTTAGGCATTGAAAAATCACCATCATCAATATCAAAGGAATAATCTAGATTAATATCATACGAAACATCCGTACCGTTGGCACTAGTTATACGTATGGTTTTGCAATCAAGAATCATATCTTTTACCTTGTTGAGCATTTTACCTAAATCAGGTACGCTATACCCTGTAAAAGTTCTTTTTAAGGATTGTACGCTAGAATCGGCAATGATTAAATAACGTAATTTTTTATTATTTTTAAAAGCATTTTCCCAAATATCAGAATATAAAAGAACGGTAGAATTACATTCCAACCAAACATCTACATTGCTCAAAGTGGCAGTCAATGCAGCCGCTGGCCAATCTTTGACTCCTGCTTGTCCGTCTTCTTTTGCTTTTGGCGTCCAAATCAGTAGTGGCAATCCGCCAACTTCAGAAGCAGCGTCTGTAAAGGCTTGCATGAGTTCAGGATCAGATCCAGAATCGGCCGTAATGGCAACAGATTCCCCCGCTTTTACCTTAAACATATCTTGTATAATTACCTTGGCAACCAAGGTGCAGTCTAAATTTGTATTAGTGCTCATAGTATTTGTGTTATTAAAAAAGTAAGTAGTATTATTTTTAAGGGTACCTTCTTTTTACTTTAAAGATTATTAGAAATTGATTGAAACTGAAGCACCGTATGTTGCTGGTCTGCCTCTCCAACCAAAGTCATCAAAACCACCAAACAATGATCCAGGAACATATTCCGTGTAGTATTGTTTGTCTAAAATGTTATTTCCCCAGATGGTAAATTTTAGGTTGTCAAAAGAAATAGAAGCACGTGCATCTAGTAATTGGTAGGCATTTGTTGTAAATGCATCTGAGTTATTTTCATCCCAGTAGGTTTTTCCTGTGCTATTTAGATTAATACTACCGTCAAAATTTATTTTTTCGGTCAAAGCAAAACTAGATTCTAAACCTATATTGAAGTTGTTTTGAGGAACAAAAGGGGTCTTTTTACCATTAAAGGCATTAAGATCTGTTGCAGTACCATCAACACCACCGGTAGTACCACCTTCTGTAATTTCAGAATCTACAAAACCATAATTAGCTAATAAATCTAAGTACTTAGACAATCTAAGTTTTGCATCAAATTCAAAACCAATAATTCTACTCTTATCATAATTGTAGTTTCCTGGAAAAAAGGTGTCCAGGTCAAAGATATACTGTTGTTGGTTAGAGAAATCTGTGTAAAAAGCAGATCCATTTAAAATAAATCGGTTGTTCCACATAGAAGATTTGAAACCTAGTTCAAAATTATCCGTCAATTCATCTTCATAATCTCTGTTAAAACGATCGGTCACTGCAGGGTTAAATCCACCTGTTCGATATCCTCTTCCGTAATTAGTATAGACCAAAACATTCTCGGTAGCTTGGTACGATATAGAAGCCTTAGGTTGTACAATATTATTAGAACGCTCAAAAGTATCACCAGATAAATGATCTTCTTGCTTGAAAGTATCATTATCGTATCGGAAGCCTGCCGAAGCAGTAAGCTTGTCCGTTAACTTATAATCTATAAAACCAAATAGGGCATAGGTTTTTGTTGTGTTGATAACATCTGCAGCTACACCATAAAACAATTCATTTAAATCAAAATCACTACTCAAGCCATCTTGAAAGAAAGGCTTTTCTATATCTTGATAAAAACCACCAGCACTCCAATTAATTTTTCCTTCAGAAGCGACATTATTAAAACGTAGTTCTTGATTAAACGTTCTGGTTTCAGCGGTCTCGCCTTGTGTAAAATCATCAAAAGGAATAAAGTCCAAATCACCACTCAAAGAACGATCAACATAGTTGTAGGAAGTAATACTTTGCATTTTCACTTTACCAGGAGTATATTCTAAAGAAAGGCTTCCAAAGGCATTGTTGATATCCGATTTTCCAGGTTCATCATGGTTGATAACATTATTGCCGTCTTCTGGGTTTGGAGAAAGTGTTCCTCCAGGAGCGCCATCTACAAAGATATTTCCTGTAGGGTTTACGGAGTAGTATGCGGCGCCGCCACTTACATCAATAAATTGTAGTGTAGCACTGGCTTTGAAATTGTCAGCAATTCTAGCGATAATCTGACCACGAACATTGAATTCTCTAGAGAAATCTACTTTTTCATTGTTATATTCATTGGTTAATAAACCGTCAAAATTTTTAAATTGTGTAGATAGGCGGTAAAATACTTTATCTTTTTTGATAGCCCCGGAAGAAACAAATTGGGTTAATAAAGCATTGGCATTTCCATAGCCTAAGGTTAAATTGTTTTTGTTCGTATTTACAGGTTCTTTAGAGTAAATGTTAATGGCACCTCCAATGGCATTTTTACCATAAAGTGCCCCTTGAGGACCTTTCACTACTTCTATCAAAGCCAAATCAAACAATTCTTGATTTAATAAACTTGGATCTGGAATGGTAACACCATCTATAACAAAAGCCACAGGCGCATCTGCATTTCGTATTTGAGGAATACCTCTTATGGTTAAGAAGTTAATCCCTGCAGCTTGTGAACTGTTTAATTTTAGGTTCGGTACTAATTTTGCAAAATTGGTAACATTATTTATTCCATTTTTCTCAATGCCCTCACTGTTTAATGCAGTTACAGATTCTGGGATAGACTGTATTGATTCTGTACGTTTCCGGGCCCTACCAACAACGCCTGTAAACCCTTGGACAACAACCTCATCCAATGCTTTTGCATCTTCTTCCATGGCAATACTAAGAACAGTTTTGTCTGTAGTATTTACTTCTTGATTTTTAAAACCAATATAAGAGAAGTTTAATACAGCTCCCGAAGCTACAGAAATTTGAAAATTTCCATTAAAGTCGGTAGTCACCCCATTGGTGGTTCCTTTTTCTAAAATATTAACGCCTGGCAAGACATCACTGCCGTCTGTTACAACGCCACTTATCGTTGTACGTTGCCCCAAGCTTAATAGGGGTAGTAATAATAGGGTAAATAGTACATTTCTCATAGTCCTCAGTTTTTAGAAATAATTTCGCTTTGGTTAGTTTTATGTGTTATAAATTTAATCTTCAACTATTAATTATGATTATTTATAGTTATTAAAATATTATTTAATAATTTTAGTATGAAAATCGGAATTTATGAAAAAACAGGAAGTTGACGCTTTACCACTGACTGCAGCATATTTTGAACTATTATTAGAAGAGCTATATGCAAAATTTAAAGAGAATCATAAATTAAAGGAACTTCCTAAGTCCATGCAGTTTTTTGGTTACGGAAATTACAATATAGAGAGCCCTAACCTTAAGAGTGATCTGGAGCAAATAGGGAGCGATTTTATTAATGGTAAATATTTATATGATAAGGTTAGAGATTATCACAAAGGAAAACCTGTTATCAAACTAAATAGGTATTATAAAGCTATCGTCTTATTATATCTTGGATATGAATCTATTGATCATTTTTTAAATAAGAATACCTTAGGAGATGTAAATGAAAAGAAACAGCTTGATCTGTTGTATGATGCTACAGCAAACCAAACCTACTACTATGTAAATTATTATTTTGGGGAAGACAATTTAATTTTAAAAGGAGAAACGGTGATCTCCAATAACTGGAAAAAAGTTAAACATACTTATGTGTATCCTCAGGAAGACGGGAGTATTGAAACCCATTATAATTTTGGTAACATTATTCGTCGGGAAGATACTTTACATATTAACTCTAAGACACTACTGGATGGTAAATTGGTAGAAGGAGCTAGTGAAATTTATTATGTAGGACATAATGATCTTGCTTCCTTAAAATTTTTAATAGGCACCTACTGTACTTTTGATAATTATACCAATACCGTAGCGGGGGAAGCAATTTGGGAAAAATGTGCTTCTAAGGAGGATATGGAAGAGCGGGTAAAAGACCCAAAAATACCCTCCTATATTGCCATGGAAGTAAGGAATAAGCGGATAGTAAACAAGAGTATCGTACCCACTCAATTTTTAGAAATTTCTAATCATAGTCCCTATGCTTCTATTTACGAAAGCTTAACAGGTACATATGAATTTAACTTCATAATTGATGGCGTAGGCGTAGAACGATTAAAATTTAAGATTTCGCCTAATAATTATAAAATGATTCCGCTTACGGAAAATGTTTATTTTGAAAAGGACAATTTAAAACTTTTGAATAAAGGTTCTGTAGTACATTTTAGTTTTGATTTCGCAGGGATTATCGCTTTTGATCAAGTGCATATGTATTTTAAAACTTATTTTTTGAAACCGGGAAGTGAAATACAAAATGGTGCTTTTAGTGGTATTGATAATGAAAATAGATTAGTAAATGGGGAAGTAAGTATCCAATTTAAAGCCGACGTTTTCTAGGAGAACAATCTCAGGGTTTATAAAAGATCAAGTTATGTCGATTTTTTATAACTCCAAACCGCCAAGCCATTCATTATAAAAGCGTACAATACGGTTTTTAATAATTGTGGAAGAATATCCATAAAACCAGATCCTTTAAGCATCACCATCCGCATTACTTCCACAAAATATTTTATAGGGTTAAAGGCCGTCATCATCTGTGCCCATTTTGGCATACTTTCAATAGGCGTAAACAAGCCACTCATCAATATAAAAATAACGGTAAAAAACCAAGCGATAAACATGGCTTGTTGTTGCGTGTCTGTAAAATTTGAAATAAACAATCCAATTCCTAATATCACTAAAATATAGACTCCTGTATATAAATACATGAGGGGTAAGCTGCCTATCATAGGAACATTAAAGATTCCTTTAGCAATTATAAGTCCAACAGTCAGTAAGCCCATTCCTATAACCCAAAAAGGAAAGAGCTTGCCTATAATAAACTGACTTTTCTTAATGGGAGTTACATTAATCTGTTCTAAGGTGCCTATTTCTTTTTCGCGCACAATATTCATTCCTGAAAGAAATAGTGTAATCATGGTGACCAATAGCACTAAAATGCCAGGTACCATAAAGGTTTTATAATTTAAGGTTTCATTGTACCAAAATAAAGGAATAGTTTCTATACGTGTTGTGGTTATAAGTTGGTCTGAGGGCTGTAATAAATCAACTTTTAGATGTTGATTAAAACTTTGAATAATCTGTGTAGCATACACATTTTCTACACCCGCTGCTGCACCATCAATAGCATTTATGGTTACCCCTAAAGTGTGGTGTTTTTCCTTTTGTAAATCACGTTGAAAATAGCTTGGTATTTCTAAAATCACATTTACTTCTCCCTTTAGCATGGCGGCACTCGCTTTTTCTTGAGAAGGATAATTGGTCAGTACATCAAAATAGTTAGAGGCATTAAATTTTTCTATTAATGCTCTGGAAGTAGCCGTATGATCATGATCTATAGCTCCAAATTTGATGTTTTTTATTTCAAAAGTCGCAGCATTTGATAAAATGATTAATTGGAGTAAGGGTAAAACAAAAATAATAGGCAGCATCCCTTTATTTCTAAAGATTTGCTTAAACTCCTTTTGTATGATGTATAGTATTATTTTCATATTATTTCCCATGAAACCGGGAATCTCTTTTTAGTTTTTAACACTCGCGTTCTACTGCTATTTTTTTATTTCACTAGGTACTGTTTCACTCTAGTCTAATTTTATATTTCTTGACACTCAAGGCTATGAAAAACACCGTCATTCCTAATAAAGTAAGGGTTTCTTTCCATAAATACTCTAAACCTACCCCTTTTAGCATAATGCCTTTAATGATAAGAATAAACCATTTGGCAGGAATAATAGAACTAATGACCTGTAGGGGAACCGGCATGCTTGAAATAGGGAAAATAAAACCCGAGAGTAAAATAACGGGTAGCATTAATCCCATTAGAGAAATCATCATGGCGGTTTGTTGTGTTTTAGAAATGGTGGAAATTAAAATGCCCAATGCCAAAGCACTCACAATAAAAAGGATACTCTCTAAAGCCAACAGAAATAAGCTGCCTTGTACCGGCATATTAAAGATGAAAATACTTAAGACTACAATGACAATAGCGTTTATGATGGATAGAAAAATATAAGGAAAAACCTTGCCTATAATGACTTGAATTGGTTTTATCGGGGAGACTAATAATATTTCCATAGTGCCCAATTCTTTTTCTTTTGTGATAGAAATAGAGGTCATCATGGCAGAAACGAGCATAAGGATAATGGTCATGACTCCCGGAACAAACATATACACGCTTTTTAATTCTGGATTATAGACCATTCGGGTCTCAGGAACTATTTGGTATGGCGTGCTGCTGTCTTTGTTTAATTCTTTTTGATATTGCTGTAGAATAGCATTGACATAGTTACTGATGGTATTTGCGGTATTCGGGTCCGTAGCATCGGTAACAATTTGAACGCTAGCTTTATGCTCTTTTATAAGGTTTTTGCTAAAGTCTTTCTCAAAATTTAAAACAGCCTTTACTTCGCCTTTTTTAAAAACAGCAGCAATGTCTGTTTCTTTAGTGATAACTTGTTTAATACTAAAGTATTTTGAGGACCCTATTTTTGAAATAATTTCGGTGGTGTTTGCGTCTTTTGAATGGTCTAGGATAGCAATATCAACATTATTAATTTCATTGGTTATTGCGAAGCCAAATAATAAAATTTGGGCAATAGGCATTCCAAAGAGAATAAACAAGGAGCGTCTATCTCTAAAGATATGGTAAAATTCTTTTTCTATGAAGCCTATAAATCTTTTCATTTTTGGTATAATTCCCTAATGGGATAATTTTTCTAGTTTTAATTTTGATGCTACTTTTAAAAGTAAAGTCTTCTTTTTCTTAGCAGGAGTTAGGAGGGCACTCTGGCAAGTTTTAGAAACACATCGTTCATGCTGTCTGCTTTGTATTTTTTTTTGAGGTTTTTAGGGGTGTCTAAAGCTTCTATTTTACCATTCACCATAATGGAAACGCGATCGCAATATTCTGCTTCATCCATATAATGGGTAGTTACAAAAATGGTCGTTCCCTGATGTGCGGCTTTGTAAATCATTTCCCAAAATTGGCGTCTGGTAATAGGATCAACACCACCGGTAGGTTCATCTAAAAACACAATCTTTGGATCGTGGAGTAAAGCCACCGAAAATGATAATTTTTGTTTCCACCCCAAGGGTAATGCGCCTACCAATTGATGATCTACATTTTCTAGCCCTAGTTCTTGGATTAATAAGGCAGACTTTTCTTTGATTTGTTTTCTTGACAAACCATAAATACCGCCAAAGAAAGTAATATTTTCTTGAACCGTTAAATCATCATACAAGGCAAATTTCTGACTCATATAGCCAATGTTTTTTTTGATGTCTTCTGCTTGTGTAAATACATCAAAACCTGCTACTTCTGCCTTGCCAGATGTTGGATTAGAAATCCCGATGAGCATTTTCATAGCTGTAGTTTTTCCAGCCCCATTGGCACCTAAAAACCCAAATATTTCACCTTTATGCACATCAAATGTAATGGCATTTACAGCGGTAAAATCTCCAAATGTTTTCGTTAACCCTTCTACGTGTATGACTTTGTTATCGTTCATTTTTTTGCTAATTCCATAAAGGTATCTTCAATGCTGGCAGTCGTTTTTTCTATAGTGAGCTCCGAGAGGTTTTTAGCCGCCAAATATGCTTTTAAGTCCGCCGGATTAAAGTCCGATCTTTTATCGGTATAATGAACATACTCGCCAAAAGGATACACGCTATGTTGGTGCTCATACGCTTTTAAGCTATTGATAAGTTCATACATCGAATGGGCTCCCACATTGTAAATCTCTTTAGGATAGTGTTTTACTATTGCTTCTGGAGTATCTATCTGTAAAATTTTCCCATCTTGCAGCAGTGCAATTCTGTCACACAAGGCCGCTTCATCCATATATGGGGTAGATACTAAAATGGTAATTCCTTTTAGTTGTAATCGTTTTAACATCTCCCAGAATTCTTTTCGGGATACCGGATCAACTCCCGTGGTAGGTTCATCTAAAAAGAGCACTTTTGGTTTGTGAATTAAAGCGCAGCACAAAGCTAACTTTTGTTTCATCCCCCCAGAAAGTTTTCCTGCCCTACGGGTTTTAAAAGGCTCAATCTGAACGTATATTTCTCTAATTAAATCGTAGTTTTCTTCTATTGTAGTTCCAAAAATAGTAGCGAAAAATTTTAGGTTTTCCTGAACCGTTAAATCTTGATACAATGAGAATTTCCCAGGCATATAGCCCACACAATTCCTAATTTTTTTATAATCTTCAACCACATCATATCCTGCGACTGTTGCAGTACCTTCATTGGCGATCAATAGGGTCGTAAGAATCCGAAATAAACTTGTTTTTCCCGCACCATCGGGACCAATTAAACCAAAGAGTTCTCCTTCCTTCACTTCAAAAGAAATATCATGTAAAGCGGGTATGTTTTTGTAGGATTTACCAATATGGTTTACGGTGATGCTCATTTCGTATTAATTTTGAACAGTTATTTTCGTTTCCATTGTAATTTTTGACGTAATAGAATTTGAAATTAAGCATGCTTTCTCAGATTTTTCAAGAATGCGTTCGGTTCTTTCGCGCTTGGTTTCATCGGCAATAACCACTTCAGGAAATAAGAGCACTTCACTAATGACAAACTTGCCATCTACTTTCTCTAAAATACCTCTAGAGTCACATTCGAAACTTAGGTACTCTAATTTTGAAAATTCGGCAATGGCCAAAAAAGTAGTCATTAAACAACTGCTGACTGCTGCCGTAAATAAATGTTCTGGCGACCAAATATTTGGCATTCCTCCAGGAAATTCTGGGGGTGTGGCAACTTCTAAACAATTAGATGCATTGGTTTCATTATTGTGAAGCTCAGGAGAGCAAAGCAGACCTTTTCGGTCTTGCGTCCAACGAACATTGACATTATAAGTATGTTTTTCCATGGTATTTATTTTAAGATCGTTATTGGAAATAAGTAGCGTAAACCTTGAGATGCTCTTCGATACTTTGTTTTAATTTTAAAGCCTCTTCCAAGCTTTTAACTTCCGAAAACGCTTTTATTTTTTTAATTAATGGATAAAGCCAAAGGTGTAAATTATCATGAGAAGCACCTTCCATAGTACATTCTTTTACCACTTCGTTTTTTACTACGTTAAGTTTACCGGCTAAATGTACATATTCTTCAATAGTATGTGTAGTTTCAGATTGTAAAAGGGTTTGCATTTTAAGAACACCTTCCGTAGTTTCCTTATTCGCTTCCCATTTACGGCCATTATTCAAACTAAGATCATTCATCCATGCTGTTTCAAATAATGCATCTGTCTGCGACGTCGTGGAGTCCGTTGAAGTATCTGTTGCTGTTTTTTTGTTTGTATTTTTACAGCTTGCCGTAAGCGTTGTAATTACGAATAAAAGCCCTATTATTTTTTTCATTTTCTAGGAATTAATTTTGGGTATTATTTTTTAACCATAGTTCTGCGGGCATACCAATTTTTATGCGACCATCATTTTCTACATCAATTTTTACAGCATATACTAAGGCGGTACGCTCTTCTTTTGTTTGAATAATTTTTGGTGTAAATTCAGCCTCAGAAGCAACCCAACGAATACGTCCTTTATAAGATTTCATAGCAGCTCCATCATCTATTTTTACGGTAACTTCTTGATCTATTTTTAAGCTTGCTAATTGCGTTTCACTTACATAAACGCGCAATTGCATCATCTTTAGGTTCGCAATTTTATATAGCGGTTTTCCAAAACTTACAATTTCATTAGGCTCCATATATTTGGTTAATACTGTTCCAGCAATAGGATTAATAATTTTACTTTTTCCTATTTGATCGTCGAGCTGTTTTAACTGCACATCAATGGCCTTAAGTTCATTCACTACGGGGGCATTCTGGATTTCTACACTTTTTATCTGACTTTTAATAACCGCTATTTCTCCCTGCACGTCATCTAGTTGTTTTTGTGTACCTGCATTATCACGAATCAAATGCTGCATTCTATCTTTATTGATGTTTCCTGTTTTTAATTTGGCATTTAGCACATTAATTTGAGATAAAACTCCTTTAGATTTTGAACTAATTATCGCCTTAGAAACCTGTAATTGTTCCCGTTTTAAAGCAAGTGGTATGGTATCAATATAGCCTATAAATTGAGCCTTACTAAGCGTATCACCTTCCTGCACATCAAACTGCAGTAGTTTTCCGTTGTTTTCGGCAGAAATGGTAATTTCTGTAGCTTCAAAATTGCCATAACCATCTGCTGTACCGCTAGCATCGCTGCAGGAAAATAGGGTAGTGGCACTCATGCTGATCGCTAGTATAGCGTTGTGTTTTTTCATTTTTAAATGTTTAAAGTCCCTTGATAACATTATAATTTACTTTAGCGAGCTGCAACTGAATCTTGTGCCGTACCCTAGTATTTTCATCTTCATATAAATTGGTAAGCTCTGTGAGGTACGCAGATGCTGTTATTACGCCATTTTTTAGTTGAGAACTTGCCGTTAGTAAGACGTCTTTTCTTAAGTCTATTATGGCATCATCTGCAGTGATAATCGCCTCCATTTTATCAATTTCTTGCTGCTGTTTGTTCAGTTCAATATGAGTATTAAGCTTAAAAATTTCGACTTCCGTGTCTACGAGGTCTTTGTTAATGGCTAATGATTCACGTTGTTTTTTGTTCGCATTCCAATCAAATACATTCCAATGTAATTTTACACCAGCAGTGTAAAAAGCCTGAAAAGAATTATCTAGCATGTTTAACCCTGGGTTGCCATATCCACCAGTAGCAAAACCATGTAATTTAGGCGCATTTTGTTTTCCTATAAAGCGTTCTGAATGCGCTATTTCTTCTTTTTTATATTGAAATAATTCTAATTCTGGTCGTGTTAATTCTGGCTGTACTTTAATTTCAATCAACGGGTTTTGAAATTGGGTAGCCCCAGTCAGCGGTTTTTTTATTAAACTCCCAAGTGTTTCTATCAAGCTATTTTTACTGCTTTCTAATTCTTGATATTGTTGGTCTATCTTTAGTAATTCTGCTTCTAGTACTTTATCAGAAGAGGGCATAAGCATACCATAGGTAACCCCAGCACGTACTTCATCAAGTTTTGCTTGTAACTGTTCTTGTTTTGCTTTTACTAATAGTTTAGATTCTTGTGCTAATAAAATTGAAAAGTACAGTTGGTTAATTTGTTGTCTTAGTTGATATAAACTAACTTCTATTTGTTTTTGATTTGTTTTTAATTGCGCCGATTTAAGCGCTAATGAAGCGCCGGTTGCACCACCATTATAGAGCAATTGATTTACCGAAAATGTAGCGCGGTATTGGTCTTTATTCAACGGATCAATACTCGATATTGGAATTTCTATCACATCAGATTGATAAGTGGCTTGCGCATCTAAACTCAATTGTGGCAATTTTGCATTAGAGACCACAGCAGTCTCTAAGGTATTTTGAGCTTCTAACAATTGGGTTTGTTTCGCTAAAGGGTAGTTTAGTGTGACGAGGTCATAACATTCTTGTAAGGAGATGCTTTGTTGTGCGCTACCAGAGAATGCGGTTATGCTTATCAGAATACATAGGAAACGTTTCATATTAAGTGTTCTTTATTGCATTGATAATGAAATTTGCGGCATCTGTTTTTCTATCTTCCATTAATTTCTGGTACGCCTGATTGTCAAGATCAGTAAATGCCATGATTAAAGGTTGTGCTACAAAAGGAAAAATATTAAGCGCTAAAATATTAATGAATAATTGTTCAGCACGTATTGGTTTTATAACCCCTTGTTGCACTTCATCAGCAACTTTCTTTTTAAATTTTGTGATGTCAGGAAACCCTTTATTGTTTTTAAATTTTAATATAAATTCAGGATTCCTGTTTAACTCCTGAATGATAAAGTTGGGCAAGTACGGATGCTGACTAATAAAAGAGATGTAATTTGCCGTAAAGTTTTTTATCTTTTCTTCAATAGAAGAATCATCATTTAGAATAGCATTTAATTGCGGCGCTAATAATAAAAATACATTCTTAAAAACGGCTTCAAATAACAGTTGCTTACTTCTAAAATAATAATGAAGCATCGCTTTATTTATACCCGCTTTATCTGCTATTTCTTGCATTCGCGCGCCATCCATTCCTTTGGCTTGAAAAACACTTTTTGCAGCAGCAAGTATTTGTTCCTCCGTATTTTTGTCTTTTGATTTTTTCATAATAAACTATATGGTTTAACCATATGGTTAACAAAGGTACAAAATATTTGATCCCGCTAGGTAATCAATCTGTAAAACTTTAATATTCATTGAGTAAAGCGTTCGATAAGCCGAATTAGAGTAGTGTTTATTCTAAAAACTCTTTAGCAATTATCACCACTAGCTAAGCATAAAACAAGGAATAGGATAGCATATATAAACAATTTGCTTTTGTGTTATTTAAAGTGCGAATTGGGCAAACATTAGTTTATTATTTGTTGTAGCTTTATGAAAATTGCCAACAACTAAAAATAACAAATGGAAGTAATGGATTATGTGAGTATAGGGCTAAAAATAATAGTGGGATTAAGTATTCTAAATGTGTGGTTACTTCAACCTAAGAAAGCTACAAAGTGGCGCGGTGGTAATGCCACAACTATAAAAGAAGAGTTTAAGGTGTATGGCTTATCCGAAACTTTCTGTTATGTAATTGGGTTTTTAAAAGTTAGTTTAGCGCTGATGCTATTGGCTTCCATAAAATTTGAAGGATTAACTTTAATTGGCAGTTTGGGCTTAGCGACACTTTTGTTAGGTTCTATTATTATGCACTTAAAAGTAAAAGACGAATTGTTTAAATCTTTTCCAGCCTTTTTGTTTATTGCTATGAATTTAGTAATTGCCTCTTTAGCCTATTAGAAATACGTATAGAAAGCTTTAAAGGCTATATATAAGTTGAGGCCTGCAAAAATAAAAGCAGGAGAAGATTTAATGAAATTATCTCTAATTTTTAGTCGCACTATAAACCCTGCAAGCATTAATAAAAATAAGCCTGTGGAAGCACAAACAACTACAATTGCATTAAAATAAAGTCCAAATAGCAATCCTACTGCTCCCAGCAGTTGAAGGTAACCGGTAGCGCGCCGATACTTCGCTAAATTATAGCGTACAAATTCCGAAATTATAAAGTCGGAATAAAAACAACTTATTCCGAAATACACGAAGGCTAGGCTTGAAAACCAAATTAAGAGGGTTAAGAGATCCAATTTTTTTTTAGTAAAGTTACTCATTATCCTCTACATAGCGACATAACTATTCCTTTAGAAAGGAGGTGAGAGTGGTCTGTATTGTACCTCTTTGTAGGCCTTAACTTTTTAGTTTTAAATGCCCTTTTTTAATTGAATTAGCGCAACCATTTCATATAATTATAATCTTCATTTTTAAAAAAAGGCTCTCAATGAAATAATGTGATCGTAAACTAGTACATTAGTGCCCCAAAACTTACTGTTTACATACTGGTAATACTAGATAAAGCAAAGTTAATTGCGGGTCTAATAAACGAATGAAATGAATAGAATAATGATTAAACTATGTGCATTTGCAGTCCTTTTGGCTGTAGGTTCTTGCGGATCTGTTGAAGGACAAGAAAAAAACGAGAATCCAAATCAAGAAACCAATCAACTTTCAGAAGAGCATCAGACTATTACGCAATTGCGTTTTATTGATGAATATATCATTCCAGATGGTACGGTATTCCAGAATACAATAGTAGGAGGAATATCAGGTATAGATTATGCCAATAACACCTGGTATATGATTAGTGATGATAGAATAGCGCCTCGCTTTTATACGGCAGCTATTGCGTTGAGTTCAGAAGGGATTGCCGCTATAAACTTCACAGGGATTACCAATTTCAAAGATGCTAATGGAGCAAATGTAAAGGAAAGTATCACGGATCCAGAAGCGATTCGTTACGGGCATGAAAATATAGTTTGGACCAGCGAAGGAAATATTGACAAGGGAATAGCTCCTTTTTTGCGTACGGCATCTTTAGACGGAACTTTTGTTAGTGAAGCTACGTTGCCAGAACGATACATGCCCAATGCAGCTAGTACTTTTGGACCGCGACAAAATGGGGTGTTTGAAGGTCTTTGTGTAAGCTATGATCGTGAAGGATATTGGGTTTCTATGGAGCTACCATTAAAACAAGATAGCGAAGTACCCACATTAGAAGACACAGATGCCAAAATACGAATAGCCTATATCAACAAAGCTACAAATGCCTTTGAAAAAGAAATAGTCTATGATCTTGATCCTGTAGCCCGCCCAGCACTATTGGGAACTACGTTTGAAGTTAATGGCGTCGCAGAATTATTTGCTTATGCGGAGAACAAATTTTTGGTACTAGAGCGTTCTTTTTCAACGGGGTATCTTGATGGAGGGAATACGATAAAAATTTACGACGTAGATGCTACGAATGCTACTGATGTAAGCGGATTAGCTAGCCTAAAAGGAGCGGAGTATACGGAAGTTAGCAAAACACTGTTGCTAGATTTTGAAACCATCAGAAGTGAGCTTACGGGTGGTATTATTGATAATATAGAGGGAATTACTTTTGGCCCCCTTTTAGAAAACGGAAATAGGTCTTTAGTTCTTGTGGCCGATAATAATTTTAGTTTTTTTGGTCCACAATTAAACCAATTTATTTTATTGGAAATAGAGCAGTAGTCTTTCCTTTTAATAATGAGAAACACCTCTTTAATTAAAAATTAAAGAGGTGTTTCTTTTCCTGTTATACGATAACATAGATGTAGGAAATACTCCAAAAAACAGCAACTAACTATATAAAGTGTTGTCATGCGAAATGACATGCTCCTTTACATTATTCTGAAATTCTTGTGGGGTTTGTGCAGCGTGCTGTTTAAAAAAACGGCTGAAGTAGGAGTGATCCTTAAAATCTAAATTATACGCTATTTCTTTAATCGTATTCTCGCTATGTATGATTTGACGTTTTGCCTCCAGTATTACACGGTCATGTATTAATTGAACCCCAGTTTTGTCAAGCTTTTCTTTTAATATCTGATTGAGCCGTTTTGCGCTTATGCCCAATTGTTCCGCGTAAAAATTAGCGGTGCGCTCCTCTTTATAATTATTCTCAAGCAATAGCATAAACTCATAAACGCGCTTTTCATTAATATCCTGTAGTGTAAAATGCTGTTCTTTTAAATGAATCAACTTTAATAAAAACACTTTTAATAGGGCTTTTATCATAATTAAATTCACCGTGGGTTTGTCATAATCTTCTTTTAAAAGCTGAAGTACAGAGACCAAGCTTTTAGAGGTTTCTTCGTTGACTTGTAAACAAGAAAATTCTCCTTGAATATTGAACATACGAAAAACATCCAATAAAAACTCTTTTAAATCTCCTTCCAACAATTCTTGCTTAAAAGAAATTAATACTCCATTTTTTCCCGCCTTGTTTAATTGATGTACACGGTAAGGTGGAATCAAATAAATCCAATCTCCTTTTAGGGTTTGAAAATCGTGTTGCGGAACATGAAGAGCATCCTCATTGCGCAGCCAAACAATCTCAAAAAAATCTCTTCGTGCAGGATCGTTTAAATAGGCTGGAGGGCAATTCCCTAAATCTCGAATATATAAAACTTTATCACTAAGCATACTAGTTTTTTTATGGCACTACATTGGGGTTTGTAAGTTGCCTATTACCCCTTTAAAATGACAGTTTCCAAAATGTACCACAAAAATAGTGAATAACACCACCCTTTTTTAGGATAAGGGCAAATTGTACCAGACATCTGTCAAATTGTATAACTCTTTAGTTCAGGAGCGTCCCTAATTTTGCTTTCGATATTGAGAAGCAATAGCATAAAGGAAGATTAACGATGGAAAACATACTTAAAAATAAGGAAACCCAAGTAGTAGAAAATGCCATGAATACGATTATCAATGAGCATATAAAACTAATACATACTCTTAAGTATGAAGAAATAGCAGCCTTGATCCCTGTGATAAACAATGCAGATCGGCTATTTGTAATGGGAGCGGGGAGAACGGGCCTTATGATGAAAGCTGCAGCCATGCGCTTAATGCATCTAGGCTATACGGTTCATGTGGTAGGAGAAACTACTGCGCCCGCAATAATGAAAGGAGATTTACTTATTGCAGGTTCTGGTTCTGGAAATACTAGCGGGATCGTTAGTGCGGCAGAAACTGCTAAAAAAGTAGGTGCAGCTGTCCTTTGTTTTACTACCAATAAGGAATCGCCTTTAGCACAATTGGCAAACCAAACGGTAACGATACCTGCAGCACAAAAACAAGAACGAGTTGAAGCTGTATCCAAACAATACGCGGGGAGCCTTTTTGAGCAATCGTTGCTTTTAGTTTTCGATGCATTAATACAAAGCCTTTGGGAAATAGAAGGCACTTCGACTTCCGAATTATGGAAGCGTCACGCAAATATGGAATAATTAAGAAGCACACAAATATAAATTAAGAATAGTTTAAATAGAAAATTATGGCAAAATTACAAGTAGCAATAGATTTATTAAACATAGACGACGCTATCGCATTAGCAACAAAAGTAGCTCCGTACATAGACATTATAGAATTAGGAACTCCGCTTATTAAAAGTGAAGGTTTAGCGGGAATAAGAAAGATGAAAGATGCTTTTCCTGATAAACTGGTTTTGGCAGATTTTAAAACGGCCGATGCAGGGGAATTGGAAGCAAATATGGCTTTTGGAGCCGGAGCAGATTATATTACAGTATTAGGAGCAACAGGAGATGCTACTATAGCGGGCGCTGTAAAAGCAGCAAAAGCACATGGTAAAGGTGTTGTTGTAGATACTATAGGTGTAAAAGATAGAGTAAAACGTGCGCAAGAAGCTATTGCTTTAGGCGCAGAGTTTGTAGAATTACATGCAGGTTTAGATGAGCAGGCAGAAGATGGATACTCTATACAAGTACTGATAGACGAAGCAGCAAGAGCAGGCGTTGCCGTTTCTATTGCTGGTGGTGTTAATTTAAAGAGCATAGCTGCAGTTAAAAATGCAGGTGTTATTGTTGCCGTAGCCGGTGCAGCCATCTATGGAGCAGAAGATCCTGCAAAAGCCGCTAAAGAATTACAAGCATTAGCAATGGCTTAAGGCTAAAAATTAAAGTATAAAAAAAATCCGACCTTCTCAGGTCGGATTTTCAAGTATTAAGTTGAGAATATTTTACAAGTATGCTTTCAATACCTCTTTTTGAGATTTTCTACGCAATACTCTAATTGCTTTTTCTCTAATTTGTCTTACGCGCTCTCTGCTAATATCAAAAATTTCACCAATTTCTGTTAAACTCATAGGCGCTTTTTCTCCTATTCCATAATACAAACGGATGATGTCACTTTCTCTACTTGGTAATGTACTTAGTAAATCACCGATATCCGAAGAAAGCGATTCTTGCATTAAATTCGTATCTGGACTATTGGCTTCTTTTGATTGTACCACATTGTACAAGTTAGAAGACTCTCCTTCTGCAAAAGGAGCATCCATAGACAAGTGTTTCCCTGTGTTTTTCATGGCAAGCTTTACTTGTGACGTGCTCATGTCTAATTCTCTAGCTATTTCAATAGCATTTGGCGGGCGTTGTAGGCTCTGTTCTAAATAAGAAA
This sequence comes from Cellulophaga algicola DSM 14237, assembly GCF_000186265.1. NCBI lineage: Bacteria > Pseudomonadati > Bacteroidota > Flavobacteriia > Flavobacteriales > Flavobacteriaceae > Paracellulophaga > Paracellulophaga algicola. Next base: position 4,514,601 of record NC_014934.1, on the reverse strand, counting down.
ACACCTTATTTATTTTACCAATCTCTCCAATTTTATTTAAAGGCAAACGTACCATACGTGATAATTCAGATATCGCTTGTAAAATAGATTGTCTTATCCACCATACGGCATACGAAATAAATTTAAAGCCTCGGGTTTCATCAAAGCGTTTGGCAGCTTTAACCAGTCCAACATTGCCTTCATTAATCAAATCTGAAAGGCGTAAACCACTTCCTTGATATTGCTTTGCCACGGAAACTACAAAACGCAAATTGGCGTTTACTAAGGTGTTAAGTGCAACTTGATCTCCTTCACGAATTTTTATGGCCAGTTCTACTTCCTCATTAGCGGTAATCATGTCTAATTTTGATATTTCCTGAAAATACTTTTCTAATGATTTTGTGTCTCTGTTTGTAATTTGCTTAGTGATCTTTAGTTGCCTCATATATATGTTTTAGTTATTATTTCTTTCCTTATTATACACTTTTTTCTACGTTATTCCTAATAAAAAGGCATATTTTATCAAAAAAAGGCCCAAAATGGCTATTTTTTGACGAAAAAGGGTGTTTTTTCGTCATTTCAAAGAAAATAGGAGTGTGGTAAAAAACGTTTTTGCGCTATTTTCTATTCATTTACCAGTATAACCAGACGGTGAAGACACGACTCAAGCGTTGTATTCTCTAAAGGATAGTAGTGGCATTTCTTTTCTAAAATCAGGTATACAAAAAATGCCTTTCTGAAACATTCTTCAGAAAGGCATTTTTTATTTAATATCTACCCTAAGCCTACCAACCATCTAAAACACATTGCATAGTATACGGTTCTGTTTCTGATAATGGAAGGTCTTGCAATTCATCCTCCAAATAATTACCACTAGCGGTACCCGTAGCTTCTTTAAAACGATAGGACCAGCAATACCTAAGATTTGTATGTTCCTGAGAATAGGTTACTAAATTATCTTCTAAGATTAAATTGTCAAAATCTGAGAATGCTGCAAAGTAGCCATAGAATTTATTTCTACGCACATCGGCATCAGCACTTTTATACATATACATGCCACAATTGTTCATGACATTATCATGTACATAAGTAGCACGGCTATGGCCTTTGTCGCCACCGCTAGAGTATTGTATGTATCCTAACCTACCATTTACAGAACCACTAAGCATGGTAATGGTATTTCTTGCAATAATATTGTGGGTTTTATGCCAAGACACAAGCGGACCATCTATATACTCATTGCCTTCTCCTTGTTCTAAAACATTGTCTAAAATGTATACATTTTTACCACTAGTATTCACAATATCTCCACCCGTATTATGATGAAAATAATTGTTCTGGATCAGGATATCTTCATCTACACGCCCAGCACCTTCTATATCTATTCCAAATTGTGGACTCGTACCATTCATATGGTGTATTTCATTATCAGTGATGGTAATACGGGTGCCGCCCACTACAGAAATTCCCTGTCTGCGGTTGTTGTAAATGGTGTTGTTGGTAAAAGTAACATCCGTAGCTTCTAAGACAAGAGAACCATCACCAGTGGTATTTCTAATAATCATATTGTCAATAAGGACAACGTTACTATCGTTCCAAACACAAATTCCATGGCCTTCATCATGTGCTACCTTAGTATCACTCTCGCGAGGCGTAAATACATGGGTGTCTCTATCGCCTTGGATAATACCATCTCTAACAATAATATTATCGCCATCTAAACTAAGTACGCAGTAGTTCCATTTATCATTGGTGTCTATTTCTAAAATAGCTCCTTCACCAAACACAAACTCCGTATTCTCGTGTATTTCTATTCCCCCTTGGTAGATGTCATTTTTCTCTTCGCCTACTAAATAAGTGCCCTCCGGAAGCGTAACGGTACTAAAACCTTCCGCATGTGCCCAATCTATAGCTGCCTGTAAATTGGTGGTGGTCGTTGCCGCATCGGTGCCATCATTAGGAATATTCCATTGTGCTACATCTATAGTATAGGCTTCGGTGCTGGTCATTGCAGGAAGTACAGAGCTAAAGGTAAGCTCAGGCAAACCACCTTCATCTAAATTTTCTGTAGTTACTGTTTGCAGTACGTTGAGCTCGTCTTGCTTACAGGAGTTTAAAGCCAATAGCACGACAAGAAGTAAGGTATAGTAGGTCTTTTTCATATTATTTTTTTAGAAATAATTTAAAATATAAGCGGACATGCTACCCCAACTTTTTGAACATAGCTTACCCATTAGATAGTAAACAGATTTTTTTATGAATTAGTATAGCGGCACCGCACTAGTGTCTTGAAGCGCAGTGGAAAATTCCTTTTTTTTGAATGTTACTCGAAATACGAAGGAGGAAAGCAAAGTGTCATACTACAATCTTTTTTCTTGACACTGCGGGAAACCGAAGTGTTGTGATTTTTGTTTTTGGTAGTTTTATTCTCAAGCAATTAAATTAAGTACTATGATAAAAGTAGAAGCCATTAAGCCAGGACCAAAACCAAACAAACCAGATGGTACTCCAGATAGAAGAAGACGAGTTACTCCTGATAATAAATCAAATCATCCTAATTTAAAACCGCATAGACATAAGCCGAATGATTAGTTTTATAAGCGATATTTATGATGGATCTGTGAAAAGTATAAATTTCCATAAAGGATATTTTTATCCTCTATAAAAATTATATATCTTTGGCATCTAAATAGGGGAGTTATGTTTTCAAAATCATGTGAGTATGGACTTAGGGCAGTACTTTTTATCGCACAACAGAGCGATAAAGATACTAAGGTGAGCATGAGCACTATTTCGGAAGAAATAAACTCTCCACAGGCATTTACCGCAAAAATATTACAGAAGCTTACGAAAACACAGATTGTACATTCCTTAAAAGGACCCTATGGAGGATTTAGTATTTTGCCCGAGAAGATGGATACAAAACTAAGTGAAATTGTGACCATACTAGATGGGGACAGTATTTATAAAGGGTGTGCCTTGGGCTTAAAACAATGTGATGCCAATTCACCTTGTCCACTACATTTTAAGTTCGTCGAAATCCGTGATAATTTGCAAGAAATGTTAGAAACCACCTCGATTAAATCGGTTGTGAATGATCTAAGTTTAGAAAGCATTATACTAAAACGCTAAAATTTAATTCAATAGAAGATAAAAAGGTCTTTTAATCCGTTATGAAAAAACAGAAGTATAGTATTGCCATTACATTTATCTGGGTAGGGTTTATAGGCGCCATCAGCTTTATGGAGGCATGGCTAAAATTTAGAGCTCCAGGCATAGATACTGCATTGGGCTTAGGTATTGGACAATTGGTATTTAGTGCACTCAATAGAGTAGAGATCACCAGTGCTGTTTTAATACTGATTTTAAGTATCGCATCCAAAGAAAAAAAAGCATTGCGGTTGCAGGGATTGTTTTATACAGCAGTAGTCATTTTGGTCTTACAGAGTGTGTGGTTATTGCCCGCATTAGATACCAGAGCAGACCTCATACGAGCGGGAGTATCGCTAGCAAAAAGTAAGTTGCATCTGTGGTACGTGCTCGTAGAAATCATAAAAATAACCTGTCTTATTTTATTTGGATTTAGGAGCTTTAAACATTTAAATACAAACAAGTAATAGGAATACGTAAGTACCTCTAATTAAGAATATTAAAATTAAAACAACAACAAATATATATACTATGAAAACAGCATCAATAACAGCGAATCTTAACTATTTGGAAGACCGACCAGCCGTGAGTGTTTTATTAAAAACAGACAGCACAAAAGAGGTGCGAATCCTCATGAAAAAAGGACAACAGATGAAAGAGCATAAAGCTCCTTTTCCAATAGTAGTAGAACTCTTTGAAGGCCTTATAGATTTTGGCGTAGCTGGAGAAAAACAGCAATTAAAAAGGGGAGACTTAATTGCCTTGGAGGCTAGTGTTCCCCATGATTTATTTTGTATTGAAGACGCTATTATCCGTTTGACCATTTCTACGGCAGATAGTGTAGACCGTGTAAAAAATGTAGCCAACTAGGAATTGAAAAAGAAACAACCATGAAAAAAGTTTGGATTGCATTTTCCAGCGTTGTTATACTCTCGTTTATAGCCTTAATATGGGTAGGAACAGAAGTATATCAAACACAACCACCAATTCCGGAAACCGTTACTATTAAAGAAACGGGAAAAACGGTTTTTACCAAGGCCGATATACAAATAGGTCAGAATGTCTGGGAATCTATAGGAGGGATGGAAGTAGGTTCCATCTGGGGCCACGGGAGTTATGTGGCTCCTGATTGGTCTGCCGATTGGATTCATAAAGAAGCCGTTTTTATGTTAGCCGCATGGGCTAAAAAAGACTTTAATTCTACCTACGAAAACCTAGACGTTGAAAATAAGGCAGCGCTAAAAGCGCGGTTAATTAAAGATATTAAAACCAATAGCTACAACCCAGAGACCGGAGCTATAACTATTTCTGCCGCACGTTATGCTGCAATTAGGAGCAATACTGCTCATTATACCCGTATTTTTTCCGAAGGCTATGAACAATATGCCATTCCAGAAGGGGCACTAACAGATCAAGTGAAACTAGCACAGTTAAATGCTTTTTTATTCTGGACCTCTTGGGCAGCGAGTACCAATAGGCCTAATGAGAATTATACCTACACCTCTAACTGGCCACATGAACCTTTAATAGGGAATACCATTACGCCAGAATCTCAAATTTGGTCAGGATTTTCTATTGTACTCTTGTTGTTATTTATAGGCGCCTTGAGTTATTATTACATCCGCAACCATGAAAAAGGAGATGCGGTAATTCACCCTAAGCAAGATCCCTTAGATACCTTGGTGTTAACCAGATCACAGAAAGCAGTCTTAAAGTACTTTATTGTAATCTCTCTATTGATAGCGCTACAGGTTGTTTTAGGCGCACTAACGGTGCATTATACGGTAGAAGGGCAAGCGTTCTTTGGATTTGATTTGTCTAGTTTCTTACCCTATTCCATTACCAGAACATGGCACACCCAATTGGCGGTATTTTGGATTGCTGCTACATGGCTTGCTACTGGTTTGTTTCTAGCACCGATGATTAGCGGTAAAGAAATGAAGTTACAAGTATTCGGGATCAATTTTCTATTTATCGCCTTAATTATAATTGTATTAGGATCGATGTTAGGGGAGTGGTTAGGCGTACATCAGTTTTTAGATTTAACCACCAATTTCTTTTTCGGCCATCAAGGTTATGAATACATGGATTTAGGTAGGTTTTGGCAAATATTCTTGGGCATAGGTTTAGTATTGTGGGTGTTGATGGTAGGCAGACACGTAGTTTTTGCGATTAAGAAAAATGACGATTCTAAACACTTGCTAATCATTCTACTCATTTCTGTAATAGCTATAGGAATGTTCTTTTTCTCTGGATTAATGTATGGTGAAAATAGTAGTTTGCCGGTAATTAATTATTGGCGCTGGTGGTTGGTACACCTTTGGGTAGAAGGTTTCTTTGAAGTATTTGCGACGGTAATAATTGCTTTTATTTTTTTACGGATGAAAATTCTATCCGCAAAAACAGCAGGAAAAGCATCCATTGCTTCGGCGACGATTTTTCTAGCAGGTGGAATCATAGGAACCTTACATCATTTATATTATTCGGGCACACCGGTGCAAGCCATTGCATTAGGCGCTACGTTTAGTGCACTAGAAGTGGTGCCGCTAACGCTAATGGGTTTCGAAATTCGTGAAAACTGGAACCTTTTAAAATCCAATGAATGGATGCAAAAATACAAATGGCCTGTATTCTTTTTTATTGCGGTAGCCTTTTGGAATATGGTAGGCGCAGGGGTCTTCGGGTTCTTAATTAATCCGCCTATCGCACTCTATTATATTCAAGGATTAAATACTACTGCAGTACATGCACATACCGCTTTATTTGGGGTGTATGGTTTACTGGGAATGGGCTTTATCATCATCTGTTTGCGTTTTTACTCAGACCGGGTGTGGAATTCTGTAAAATTGAAAAGAGCCTTTTGGTTCTTGAATATTGGATTAGTAGCCATGGTGGTCTTGAGTTTATTACCCATAGGAATTATACAAGCGTATACGTCTATAACTAAAGGATATTCTTTTGCTAGAGATGCAGAATTACTATATTCACCAACCGTACAAACCTTAAAATGGATGCGTATGATTGGCGATATTATATTCTCTGTTGGGATATTTTATTTCTGCTGGTTTACCATACAAGAAAGTGTGTATTGTATAAAAAAGAAAAATTAATTAAAAATCAGTACCATCCAATTTTGGGTTGTACTGATTCTTATCAACAGAAGAATGAAAGACATAGAAAACAGAGCAGAGATTACCCTATTGGTGCATACTTTTTATGCAGAAGTTAGAAAAAACGATTTGTTGGGGCCTATCTTCAATGAACATATTGCAGCAGATCTGTGGCCTGCGCATTTAGAAAAACTAACCGATTTCTGGGAGACTGCATTATTAGGAAATGTGTGTTTCAAAGGCAACCCTAGTGAAGCGCATTTAAAAGTAGATGCGCATATGAAACATAGTATAGCACAAGAGCATTTTGATACTTGGTTAAACTTGTGGGCGGCAACTATTGATACCTTATATGTGGGTACCGTAGCAGAACGTGCTAAGGAAGGTTCTAGAAGAATGGCTATTGGTCAGTTTCAACATATTTCTAAGAACAGGCCAACCTGCATGCGCTAAGAGGTTATAAAATGTAGTGCGTTAGTATTCTGAACGGAAAAAGCGTACAAAGTAAAAAAGGTCTAGCAAGTTCAGGAACATGCTAGACCTTTTTTTTATCGATTAAAAGAAGGGAGTTCTACGACGTAAGATTCAACTGATTTACCATCTTCACTACCGCTCCAATCAGAACCAAAAAGTACTCTAGTACCTGTAGGACTAATTACAGCATGAGGCTCTCCCCAATAGTCAAATTGGTCTTCATCTGCTCTATGATGTCCAATTCTATATACATCAACACTACCTGGTGCTACATGCGCAATAACTAATTCTTGGTCTAATAGTGCTTGCCCGTCTTCTTCATAGCCAATCATTGAAGCAGCTATCCATCCCGGGTTTTTATGGGCAACGGCAGAAATATGTGTTCCTGATTTTGGATAGTCATAGCCCATAGCTTCAGCTATTACGGGAAGGCACTCTCCTGTATTTAAATTAAAGGCTATGATATTCCCTTCGCAGCCGCCATTAGGTCCGCCATTAAAACTTACGGAATAGTCCGTATCGGTGCCATCGGTCATTTGACCTAAACAAGAATGCTCTGGTTTGCTTTTGTTAAGTCTTGCTACAAAATTGCCATTGCTATCATAAGATGATACATTGTGGTAAAATAAAGTACCACTAGGTGCTGGCATTACTGCAGCATAATTCACATCGTCAAGATTAAAACGTGTTAATTCTTGCGTTGAAAAACGGTATGAATAGGTGTTATCATTATTACATCTAAATCCTATCACATCAGAATCCCAAGACATCATTTGAACATCACTGCCCATGGTAATGGTTCCGTCACAGCCTGAGACCTCTTTTAAATTAACCAAAATGGTTTTTGTTGAAGATGAAATGCTGTATTTGATAAAATCATCAGTATTTGCATCTAAGTAATACAAAACATCCGCATCATTAAAATCCCAAAATAGTTGTTCTACATCATCAGGCCATACATCATCAAGATTCCGAATAAAGGCATAACTCATCCCGTCTAGTAATTGGTGTACACCATTGGTTTGATCGTATAGAATCATTTTAGTTTCATCGGCATTCCATGCCTGAATGGTACTGTACATGGGTTTAATTACCCCGCCATCTCCGGCATTGGATATTCTGCGAATGATCGTTCCGAAAGAAGGGTCTACAATGGTTTCTAAATAGTTAGGCCTTGCAATATCTTGCATTGGGTGTAGCTCTAAATCATTAGCAACTAAGGAAGTGGCAACAGCAACCGTATTTTCATTTGGAGTGTCTGTACCTTCTTCAATAGGCGTTACCGCTTCTTCGGCTTCACTAGGCAATACAACTTTGGCATCATCACTGGTACAGCCGTTTAATGCACAACTGAGGCATAGGATCCCGAAGTAAAGTTTTAAATGTTTTATAAGATTCATAATCATGGGGTTTAAGGATGTACGTAAATAGTGAACCTATAGTTGTTTTTAGATCTTTTTTTTTGATTAATCCATGCGGTGTAAAACCTTATCAGCGTTTAACTTATGCGTTATTACAACTGATTCCTACAGTACAAGTAGAACGGGGAATGGGTGCTTTTACGGGGATCTTCGTGTTGCTATTTTTGTAAGATGCTTATAATTTATCACCCTAAATCAAAATAATATCCTCTGGTTTTTTATCTAATTAGGAAATTAATAGGACTAAAAGTTAAGATTCATAAATAATACTTAATCAACTAAAATAGAACTCTTTTACTACCTAAATAATACTTAAATTGGTTGGGCATTGGAAAATATCCTGTAGATATAGGCAAACCTATTTTTACGTATTTTATAAAACACTTCCCTATGGTATTGCGAATTAGTTTTTACTTATTGTTTGAGTTAGAAGTACCTACGCCGTTTATATTAATGCTGCGCCCACGAAGTAATGCTGCACAATGGGTAGAACGTGAGGAATACAAAATTTCGCCCATGATACCGGTGGTTGAACATACAGATATTGCGGGCAACCTTTGTCAGCGATTGATTGCTCCTTCGGGAACTTTTTCTATTAGTACCAAGGCAGAGGTACAAGTTCCAGATGTAGTTGCTGTTCATTTTGGGGCTCCGTTTGTAGAAATTCAAAATTTACCAGATGCAATTTTGCGTTATTTATTACCGAGTAGATATTGTGAATCTGATCGTTTCAATGATTTAGCGGTGTCTATTACAGCAAATGAATTACCAGGATATAACCAAGTTGCTGCCATTGAGTCTTGGCTGCGGAATACAATCAGCTATATTCCAGGTAGCAGCAATTTTCCTATTTCAGCGGTAGATGTTAACTATCGACAATCTGGGGTTTGTAGAGATTTAGCCCATTTAGGCATTGCCTTATGCCGTAGTATAAGCATTCCTGCTCGTATTGTTGTGGGATATTTGCATGATTTAAAACCGATGGATATGCATGCCTGGTTTGAAGTATATGTAGGTGGATGCTGGTATACGTTTGATGCAACACAATCTGATAAAAAAGGAGGTTATGTAGCTTTAGGCTATGGTACCGATGCAGCAGACGTTGCCGTTTTTAATCAATTTGGTCCAGGTGTTGTTCCTTTAAAACAGCTGGTAACTGTTGAGAAAGTAGCGGAGGAACAGGAGAATTTTCACACCAAATTTTAGTACTTACAGGCAGAAATAAAAAACAAATGAATGATAGTATGTTTCATAAAAAATCGCTTTATTAACGTTTTTGTTGCAGGTGAGCCTAAGCATTACGAATACGAGTCTAAATAAATAAAATCTAATAGTTAATTTTGCTCTTAGATAATTTTCACATTAATTTCTCAGTCGATGTCAATACAAGTAGCCATAAGGCATTACACAGAATACAAATATGATAAGCATATTAAATTATCGCCACAGGTAATTAGGCTACGTCCTGCACCACATTCTCGTACCCCGATTAAAGGATATAGTTTAAATATCAATCCTAAAAATCACTTTATCAACTGGCAGCAAGATCCTTTTGGAAACTATATGGCCAGAATTGTTTTTCCAGATAAAGTAGATCATTTTTCGGTAGATGTAGAGGTTATTGCAGATTTGGTGGTGATTAATCCTTTCGATTTTTTTATTGAAGAATATGCATCAAAACCAGGTTTTACGTATGAAGAAGGTTTGTTGCAACAATTATCGCCTTATTTAGAAATTAAAGAAAAAGAGGCCTTAATGCTCAATTTGGTTAAGGAAGCAAAAGCACTTTTGACGGAAGACATGAATATGGTTGATTCTTTAGTCGCCTTAAATCAGTTAATATACAATCAATTATCCTATAATATTCGGTTGGAAGCAGGAGTACAATCCTGTGAAGAAACCTTGCAGTTAAAATCTGGCTCTTGTCGTGATTTTACTTGGGTATTAGTGCAATTGTTGCGTCACTTAGGTTTAGCATCTCGCTTTGCATCAGGGTATTTGGTTCAATTAAAAGCAGATGTTAAATCGCTTACAGGACCTTCTGGAGCCGAGGAAGATTTTACAGATTTACATGCTTGGGCAGAGGTATATGTGCCAGGAGCGGGTTGGATAGGTTTAGATGCAACCTCAGGCTTGTTTGCTGGGGAAGGGCATATTCCTTTAGCCTGTACTCCAAACCCAGATAGTGCAGCCCCAATTTCAGGATTAGCAGAAGCTGCCAAAACAGAATTTCATTTTGAAAATACGGTGACCCGTATTGTAGAAAAACCTCGAGTAACTAAACCTTATTCCGATGAACAATGGAATGAAATTGTAGCATTAGGGGAGCAAGTTGATGCGGTATTGTTAGCTAAAGATGTGCGGCTAACCATGGGAGGGGAGCCCACTTTTGTAGCTACAGATAATCAAGATGCGCCAGAGTGGAATTCTGCGGCAGATGGTGCGCAAAAACGTAAATTATCCAATGAACTTTTTCATAAATTAAAAGATGAGTTTGGTACTGGAGCCTTAATGCTGTATGGTCAAGGAAAATGGTATCCAGGAGAACCTTTACCCCGATGGAAGTTAGGATGTTATTGGCGTAAAGATGGCTTGCCAATTTGGAATAATGATGCGCTTTTAGCAGACCTATCTCACGATTATAAATTTACGGTTGATGATGCGGATACGTTTATGAACGCTCTAGCAAAATCATTACAATTAAACCAAGAATGTATACACCCTGCGTATGAAGATCCGTTTTATTTTGCATGGGAAGAAAGTAATATACCTATAGATATAGACCCTTTAAAACTCGATTTAGAAGCTCCTTTAGAACGCCAACGTTTATCAGAATTGTTACAACATGGTATGAATAAACCTATTGGTTATTCTATACCTATAGCGTGGAATTTTGAAAATAGTACCTGGGAAACCTGCGCGTGGAAATTTCGCAGAAAAAATCTTTTTCTAGTTCCAGGGAACTCTCCTTTAGGCTTACGATTGCCATTGAAATCTATTCAAGCATTCGATCATGAAGAAGTGAAAGTAAAGCCAGAGCCTAGTTTATTTGAAAAAAAGGGTCCGTTACCTACGATAAAAGAAAACACATTAAACAAAGAAGATAAACTGCAACTAGCAGATAGTGCTACAATTTTCATCACTAGTTTATCGGTAGAAATAAGAGCAGGAAAGCTCTTTATATTCTTACCACCGTTTACGCATTTTGAGCATTACCTTCAATTGGTAAATCACATCGAGGTTGTGGCAGAGAAGTTACAGATGCCTATTCTTATAGAGGGTTATGATCCGCCTTCTGATAATCGCGTACAGAAATTTCAAATCACACCCGATCCAGGTGTAATTGAAGTAAATATACACCCAGCGAGTAGTTGGAAAGAAATACTTAATAATTATGATATTCTTTATAAAAAAGCTGCGGAAACGTATTTAACTACAGAAAAGTTTAATCTAGACGGGAAACATACCGGAACTGGTGGAGGGAACCACGTAACGCTAGGAGGTGTAACTCCAGCAGACAGTCCTTTACTGCGCAGACCAGATGTATTGCGTAGTTTTATTACGTATTGGCAGCATCACCCTTCATTATCCTATTTGTTTTCTACACAATTTATTGGCCCTACGAGTCAGGCGCCACGAGTAGATGAAGGGCGTGATGAAATGTTATACGAGCTAGAATTAGCTTTTCAGCAAATACCAGAAGACCTAAAAGAAAACGAAGTACCGTTTTGGTTGGTAGATCGTATCTTCCGAAATTTATTGGTAGATATTACAGGGAATACGCATAGAGCAGAATTTTGTATTGATAAATTGTATTCTCCAGATTCTTCAACAGGTCGTTTGGGAATTCTAGAATTTAGAGGATTTGATATGCCACCACATTATCAAATGTGTATGGTACAATTTTTATTGATACGCTCCTTAATGGCTTGGTTTTGGGAAAAACCTTATGAACATAAATTAGTACGTTGGGGAACAGCACTCCATGACCGGTTTTTATTGCCCCATTATTGTTCTAATGATTTAGGTGATGTGATGAAAGACTTACAAAATGCAGGGTATAAGATGAATTTGGATTGGTTTGATCCATTTTTTGCCTTCCGTTTTCCATTTTTAGGAGAGTTACAAGTAGACAATATCCATATAGAATTAACTATGGCAATTGAGCCTTGGCATGTACTTGGCGAAGAGATGTCTAGTACAGGAACAGCACGGTTTGTAGATTCATCATTAGAAAGAATTCAGGTAAAAGTAAGCGGATTAACAGATTCTCGTTATATACTTATTTGTAATGGCTGCCGTATTCCACTAAAGAACACAGGCGTTCAGGGCGAATATGTGGCAGGAATACGATACAGAGCATGGCAACCGCCTTCTGCATTGCATCCTACGCTAGGGGCGGATACTCCTTTGGTAATTGATTTGTATGATACCTGGTCTAAAAAATCTGTAGCGGCTTGCAAATACCACGTGGCACACCCAGGAGGGCGCAATTATGAAACTTTTCCAGTGAATAGTTATGAGGCAGAATCGCGACGTATTTCTAGATTTTTTGATTTTGGACATACCGTTAATTTGGTAGAACCTACCGTAGCAACACAACAGTCTGCAGGACGCTATATTACGCCAATACAAATTACAACGCAGTATGATATTAGTGGCGAAGTAGTAAATCCTGATTATCCATACACTATGGATTTGAGGCAATATAAAGCGAAAAAGAAAATTAAATAATGGACAACCAAATTTATAAAGAAGACATGATCTCTTCTTTACTAAATAAAAGAGTAAAAAGTAACTCTCCTTATTTTGATGAAATAACTTCGCCAGATGGTTCGGTGCATCCTCATTGGGAAAAGATATTAGATAGTTTCAATACGCTAGGTAAAGAGGAGATGGATGAGCGCCAACTACAACTAAAGCGTCAATTGAAAGAAAATGGAGTTACGTACAATATTTATGGGGATCCAAATGGGATGAATAGGCCATGGATGCTTGATGCTGTACCTATGATTTTTGGTCAAGAAGATTGGAACGTTATAGAGTCAGGCTTAAAGCAACGTACCATTTTATTAAATCATATTTTAAAAGATATTTATGGCAATAGGACGCTTATTCGTTCTGGGCATATTCCTTTTGAACTGATCTATAATCACAAAGGATTTTTGCGGCAGGTAGACAAGTTAAAAATACCAGGAGAGCAGCAATTAATACAGTATTCTGCAGATTTAGCCCGTGGTCCTAATGGCAAAATGTGGGTTTTGCATGACCGTACAGATGCGCCTTCGGGAGCAGGGTATACCTTTGAAAATAGGGTAGCTATGACCCGTGTATTTCCTGAAATGATTCGAGAAAATCAGATTAGAAAGATTAATACGTATTACGAAACCTTAAAAAGAACAATTACAAATTTAGCTTGGCAAAATAAAGAAGAACCAAGAGTAGTTTTTCTTTCACCAGGTTCTGAGAATGAAGCTTATTTTGAGCATGCCTATCTATCCTCATTAATGGGTTTTACCCTAGTAAGTGGTGCAGATCTTAAAGTTAATGATGGGTATGTTTGGTTAAAAACAATTAAAGGGCTTAAAAAAGTAGATGTTATTGTACGCAGGGTCGATGATGTTTTTTGTGACCCATTAGAGTTTAAAATGAGCTCTCAGTTGGGAGTCGTAGGTCTTATGGAAGCGGTGAGGCAGGAAAAAGTAATGCTTATTAATCCCTTAGGTAGCCGTATTCTTGAAAATCCAGGCTTAATGGCTTTTTTACCAAAATTGTGTAGGCATATTTTGGGAGAAGAACTTATTTTACCTTCAGTGGCTACTTGGTGGTGCGGACAAGCACCTGCAAAACAATATGTATTTGATAATTTAGAAAAGTTAATTATCAGAAAAATATATAGTGATGATACAAGCAGTGCCGTGTACGGTTCCTCATTAGACCAACAACAGATTGCTAGCTTAAAGAATGAGATTAATATGCGACCTTATTTATTTGTAGGTCAAGAAATTGTTGATTTTTCTACTACGCCATCATATATTGATGGTAAGTTGGCTTCGCGAAATGCAGTTTTTAGAAGTTATGTAGTAGCAGATACTACAGATAATTCGTATCAGGTTATGCCTGGTGGTTTAACCAGAAGTTCTGCAGATGAAGGTGCTTTTATTGTTTCCAATCAATCGGGAGGGATCAGTAAAGATACTTGGGTGCTTGGTACTGATAAAAACACAAAATTAGAAAGCGTACAAAATACAAGTTTACAAACCGAGAATGTACTGCCTAGTAGTACAGCAGAAAAATTATTTTGGTTAGGAAGGTATGTAGAACGTTCTATTTTTCTAGTTAGATTGGCTCGTGTTATTATTAAAAAGTATTATGAGACCGAGGATAATTTAAATATTGAAAACGATGTTGTACTCTGCTCTTTATTAAAATCTTTTTCTAATATCACCTTGTTATTGCCTGGTTTTGAGGCAAAAGAAACACTTGTAAACCCAGAAAAGGAATTAATCTCGGTGATTACTGATGTCACGAAAACAGGATCTCTAAATCAATCATTACAAGCATTCTTACGTAATGCTTATGCTGTTCGTGACCGTTTAGGTCTAGATAGTTGGCGTATACTAGACAATATTTCAGAGCAAAGTAGCAAACTTAAAGACTGTACGCGAATTAATGATATTAGTTATATTCTAGATGGCCTAATTGTACGACTTATGGCCTACCATGGTTTGCGAGTAGATACGATGACAAGAGATGTTTCTTGGAATTTACAGTGTATAGGTAGTGATTTAGAATCTTCTTATATGACCTGTACTTTTCTAAAAAATATACTTTCTAAAGCATTGGATAGCGAAACAGAAAAGTCGCTCTTAGAGTGTGTTTTAATAAATAACGAAAGTTTAATTACCTATCGTTATATGTATAGATCTACTATTGAATTTACGAATACCTTAACACTATTAATGTTAAATGAATTGAATCCTAGATCAGTTGTATACCAAATTACACAACTTGAAAAGCGTGTAAATCGCATGCCAAAAACGTCAGGAGTACAGTTGAGTTTAATACAAAAGAAATTATTAGAAGCAACTACATTAGTTCGTTTATGTGAACCCAACCTCTTAAAAAAAGGAAAGAAAAAGTCAGGTTCTAGAAAAGATTTGATCTTACTAATGGAAAAATTAGAACAATTACTAGGGGAAGCTTCAAGCTTGTTTATTAGCCAATATTTTAACCATACGGAAACTACATTTGGTTTTGTAAGCACTAAAATACCAGAAATATGATTTACGAAGTGAAGCATAAAACAGTATACGAATATCAGTCACTGGTTTCGTTGTGCCATAATATAGTATTTCAAGTTAGTGGTAATAATGAGTTTCAGGAGATCAATTCCACGAAGTGTACCATTGATCCTGAACCTAACTTTGTAATGGAACGTGAAGATTTTTTTGAAAATAAGTATTTCTACTTTTCAGTTCAAAAAGCTCATAAAAAGCTTGTGGTAGAGAGTACCAATCTCATTACCGTATTTCCACCTACTTGGTTAACGATACCTCCTGCAGAAACTCCTGCTTGGGAATCGGTAGTTAAACTCCTGCAATCAATAGATACCTCTAATGATATAAGGCAATTTTATTTAGAATCGCCCCATGTTACCTTTTTAAGGGACATTCGTGCGTACGCTTTAGAATCTTTTACACCTAATAGGCCTATAATGGAAGCTATGCTTGAATTAAATACGCGTATTTTTACCGATTTTACGTTTACACCAGGATTTACTGAAATAAGTACTCCTTTAGCAGAAGTGTTTAAACATAAAAAGGGAGTATGTCAAGATTATGCGCATTTTGGTTTGGCCTGCGTTCGTTCTATTGGTTTGTCTGCTAGGTATATAAGCGGATATATTGAAACCATTCCACCGCCAGGGAAACCAAAGTTAGCAGGCGCAGACGCCTCACATGCTTGGATGTCTTTATATATTCCTGATACTGGCTGGGTAGAGTTTGATGCTACAAATAATCTTTTAGTATCAGACCAACATATACGTGTTGCTAAAGGGCGTGATTTTTCTGATGTTGTTCCGTTAAAAGGAATCGTGTATTCTGGAGGAGGTCAGCATATGGAGGTTACCGTAGATGTGACTCGTAAAGCGTAATAGGAGCTTAGATTAAAAAAAACCATAAAATAAAAATACAGCAATGCTGTATTTTTATTTTATGGTTTTTTAAATTTACTTAATAGCTTAAACTATTTATCTTTAATCGCAATTCTCTTTAATTGAATAAATCCGAAGGCGTCTAATAATCTTATGATCACATAAGTAACATCAATCTCGTACCATTTAACCCCAAAATTGGCTCTATTTGCATGCCTATGGTGGTTGTTATGATAGCCTTCGCCCATCATTAGAAAATCAAATCGGAATAAGTTTTTACTTGTATTCTTCATTTGATAATTTACATAACCATAAATATGACCAAACCAGTTAATAATTACCCCATGAATAGGTGCCATTAAAAAGGTGATAGGAAGTAAAGCCCATTGCCATGTTGCTGTGGTGAATAAGGCGAAAAATAGAATGTACATAGAAATCCAAAGAACTCTAGAAATACGTGAACTAGCGAATTTATCAAACGCTTTCCATTGTGGTACGTTCTTCGTAAAACGCTGATCAATAGCAATCCGTTCTTTATTGATATCTTGATAGATGTTCTTTGTACGCCACATCATCGCAAATAAATTTGCATCATGAGAAGGGGAGTGCGGATCTTTATCGGTATCTGTATAAGCGTGGTGCATGCGGTGCATAACACCATAGCCATACGCGCTTAAATAACTAGATCCTTGAAATATCCAAGTTAGAATAAAGGTAATACGCTCCATGGTTTTAGACATGGTAAATACTTGGTGTGCTGCATAACGGTGTAAAAAGAAAGATTGAAAAAACAAGCCTCCATACCAAAGCACTAAAACAAAAATGATTACTGCCATAACTTTTTTTTACAAAGATAAGGTGTTGTTTATCGAAAAACAATGAACCTAAATCAATAAAACGCGTACTATAGACGCTTTCTAATACGGCTTAAGGCTTGTGCGGTAACACCAATGTAGGAGCTAATATATTTTAAGGGAATCACTTTTATGAGCTCCGGACGTTCTTTAAATAATTTTAAATAACGCTCTTCTGCAGTTAGATTTAGTAAGTTTTGTTCGCGTTTAGATTTTAATAAAAAGAGACGTTCTGCGGTTAGCCTACCAATAAGATTTCCTATTTGGGTATTCTGATAGACCGCTTGTAAATCGCTATAGGTAATACTCAAAAGGGTTGTTTCTGTAAGGGTCTCTAGTTGATATGCAGAAGGTTGCTGTGTTAAGAATGAGTCATAAGCACTGATAAATTGGTTTTCAAAACTAAAACCAAAAGTAATTTCTTTTTCAGGGTCCTCTTTGGGAATAAACAAGCGTACTACACCAGATTCAATAAATGAAATATGGTTTTCAATCTCATTGATTTTTAAAAAAATAGTCTTTTTCGGAATCACACGACCTTGTAATTTAGACGTAAAATATTCCCAATCTTTAGTAGATATGGTCGCTATTTGATCTAAGTAAGCTTTTATCTGTTGCAAAATTATTTAATCATCATAATTAGGTCTGTAAAGATAAGGATTCCTGTTAGGATTATAGAGAGATGCATAGCGAGAACTAAATTAATGGAATAGGAAGTTATGCTGTATTCACCAAGAACTATAGGGCGTTCACTGAACATATGGAATTTGCCATTTATTATTTCTTAGGTTTAGCGCAAATCGTACATAATTAAAAAAAAATGAAGTTTATTTTTAATAAGATTTTAATGTCGCTTTGTATTCTAGGAGTGTTCGGGGTTTTAAAAACTCAGGCTCAAGCACCTCATGAAAATAGTGAAGGGACTATAAACTATAGCAGTACTATGGATGCTAAAAATATTTATGTACACTTAGGTACAACAGATGAGGCAACGATGGTCTCTATGTTACATGGTGGGTTTTCTATTTATTTTGATGTAAAAGGGAAACGGAAAAAGAACGTATCTGTGCAATATCCTTCTGAAGTAACTGCACCACAAGCTATGGGCAATGGAAGTGAAAACGCACGCGGCACAAGTGGAGTACGACAAGAAATAGAGCACGAAAAAAGACCAGATATTTTGGCTGTATTGGTAGGGCTGTCAAAAATGGCACGCTATAGTACTCCTGATTTGGTTCAAGAATTTCATTTAGATCTCAATAATCTAGGGATCAGTATAGCATATGACTATGATAAAGATGCAGGACTCTTACATTATGAGCTAATAATGCCTATAAAAAATATCACAGTAAATCCTATTGATGTCTCAAAATTGACGATAGGTATAGTAACTACAAAAATAGAAAAGGAACAGAAAGAATCCTCAAATGTTAGTTTTGGAGGCAGAGACCAAGGAGGTCGTGGTGGTCAAGGCGGTGGACCTGGTGGCGGAGGAGGCCGAGGTGGATCTCAGGGTGGAGATCGACCAGACCAAGATCAAAGACCAGAAGAAGTAACTATAGATTTTTGGTTCAAGGCAGATCTGAGTCAATAAGAAAAGTTTACCCACAAAGAAAGCTCCTAATGTAGGAGCTTTTTTTTTGTGGGGTAATTATCCTTAAGCTAAAAGCGTTGTTGCATTTGAAAAAAACTATAGCTATTTGTGAATTGGGTATAACCCATTAATTAGGCTTTGGACTCATTGATTTATTCTAGCGTACCTATTAAAAAATACACGACAAGTTTACATCAAGTATTTTTATAATATATTACTTTTACTGAGCTAATACTAATGCATAGGATTAAAGTGTATTTGGTGTAAAACTATAATTTATGTAATTATTGATTTATAAGTGTTTAGCACTTAAATAGTAGAAAACTCATAGTTTATGCTGTAAAAGTGTAGGATATTCCCTTATTTTTTGTATATTGAGAGCATATGCTACAATGGGTAGTATATCACATTTTTTAATCACTCCTTTTTTAATTTACAAATAATCTTTTTTTTAAGCTGATTTTTCAGCAAAAAAAAGGTGCATTAAATCTGGAATAAATTCACACTTTTTTCATGCCAAAATTAGATTTCTCAGCTTACGAAACCAAAGGGTTTTATGATGAAATGTTTGATGAAAATAACACCGTTAGGCCAAATTACAAATTGTTTTTAGAGCGACTCCAAAAAATGAGTCCTAAAAAACTAAGCACTTTACAGCATGCTACAGATAGAGCACAACTATCTCTGGGTATGACTTTTAATGTGTATAGTGACAATCAAGGCGTAGAACGTATTCTTCATTTAGACATTATTCCAAGAATTATTGATCACAAGGAATGGACACATTTAGAAAGAGGCTTACAGCAACGTATTAAAGCCCTTAATTTGTTCATTCAAGATATTTATAACGATCAAAAGGTTTTAAAGGATAAAATTATTCCTAAAGAGATGATTTTTTCAAGTATTTCGTATTTGAAAGAATTAGAAGGTTTTAAGCCCCCAAAAGATATTTGGTGTCACATCACAGGGTCTGATTTAATTAAGGGAGGAGACGGGCAATATTATGTACTCGAAGATAATTTGCGCTGTCCTTCTGGGGTATCCTATATGCTAGAAAATAGAGAAATTTTAAAACGAACTTTTCCTGAGCTATTTGAAAAACTAGGGGTAAAGCCTGTGTATGACTATACGCATATTTTAAGAGATACTTTAGAATCACTTACCGATGCAGAAAACCCAACGGTAGTTGTCTTAACGCCTGGAATATTTAATTCTGCCTATTTTGAGCATTCCTATCTAGCACAACAAATGGGAGCAGAGTTGGTAGAAGGTAAAGATTTAATCGTAAAAGATGAAATCGTTTATACCATTACAACCAATGGTTTAAAACGTGTAGATGTTATTTACCGTCGTGTAGATGATGAATTTATTGATCCTTTAGCATTCAACAAAAATTCAGTTCTAGGAACCCCTGGATTATTTAATGCCTATTTAAAAGGTAATGTGGTTTTGGTTAATGCACCAGGAACAGGAGTAGTGGATGATAAAGCCGTTTATGCCTATATTCCAAGAATTATAAAGTATTATTTAGGAGAAGATATGATTTTACCAAATGTAAAAACATATATCTGTGATGAAGAACAAGACCGCAAATATGTTCTTGAAAATATACATAATTTAGTAGTTAAGCAAACAGATGCCTCTGGGGGGTATGGAATGCTTGTAGGTCCAAAATCTACAAAAAAAGAACAGCAAGAATTCATTGCGAAAATTAAGCATAACCCTAGAAATTATATAGCGCAACCTATGATTAATTTGTCTAGGGTGCCTACTATTACTGATGAAAATACAATAGAAGGAAGACATGTTGATTTAAGACCATACGCACTTTATGGTGATGATATTAAAATTATCCCTGGAGCATTAACTCGTGTAGCATTAAAAAAAGGATCAATTGTAGTTAATTCTTCACAAGGTGGCGGAAGTAAAGATACATGGGTATTAAATCATTAAATTAAAAAATTATGCTTGGTAGAGTAGCGAACACAATATATTGGATGAATAGGTATCTAGAACGTGCAGAAAATTATGCGCGATTTATGGATGTAAATTATAACTTATCACTAGAAATGCCGCCCGATGAAGAGCAGCAATGGAAACCTATTGTAGTGATTACTGGAGATTGGGAATTGTATAAATCATTAAACACGAAAGTATCTAAATCTAAGGTGATTTATTTTTTAGCTTTTGATGAAAAAAATCCAAATTCTATTTACAATTGTATTTTAAATGCAAGGGAAAATGCGCGTGCCATACGCCCTGAAATAACGAAAGAATTTTGGGAGCAAATTAACGCCCTAAATTATCTAGTTAAAGCAGGTTTAGAAAACAAGTGTCATAAAGAGAACAATTTAAGAGAATTTTTCACTAATGTTAAAAATGGGTGTCAACTACTTTATGGTATGTACGATGCTACTATTTCTAGAAATGAAGGATGGCATTTTGGCAAATTAGGACAAGCAATAGAACGTGCAGATAAAACCTCTCGAGTTTTAGATACAAAATATCATCTTTTATTAGATTCTCCTAATGAGGTAGGTTCTTCATTAGACTTAATTCAGTGGTCATCACTTTTAAAGTCGGTAAGTGCTTATGATATGTATAGAAAAAAACATGGAAAACTCACTTCGTCAAGTATAGCAGAGTTTTTAATCTTAGATACAGAATTTCCTAGATCAATACTAGCATGCTTAATTAGTGCAGAGCAATCTCTTATTACGTTATCAGGGAGTTCTTTTGGATTTAGCAATAGCGCTCAAAAACAATTAGGAGCTTTAAAATCACAACTGGAATATACTGCTATAAATGATGTTATTGCTAAAGGTATGCATGAATACCTAGATGATATTCAGCAAAAACTAAATGGGGTATCTACAGCTGTTTATGAATCTTTTTTTTCCATTGAAAATCAAATAACTAATTAAACGGAAATTTTTTTTCCTCATCACCTTTATGAAGTCAGCACTAAAATAGGTAGTCAATGAAATTTAAAATCACCCATATTACAACGTATCTATTTGATTCAGAAGTTTTTTTAGAACCTCATTATTTAAGATTTCGTCCAAGCCAAACATCTTATGTTAATGTTTCTGAGCTTGCATTAACAATTCTTCCGCAACCAGCGGGTCATAAAATGGTACAAGATGAAGATAATAATAGTGTAGATTTTTGCTGGTTTGAAGGTATGACCTCTCAATTAACCATTAAAGCAGAGAGTGTTCTTGAAACGAAACCTTACAACCCTTTTAATTTTTTAATTTACCCCCAAAATTTTAATACATTACCTTTTCAATATAATGTTTTACAGAAAAAATTACTTTTTTCTGCATTAGAAGTAGTGCCTATCTCAAAAGTATTGAGTGATTATGCTTTATCCATTTTACAGCGTTCAAATTTTAATACCATTCCATACCTCACCAATCTTACCAAGCAATTGCATGATGACTTTAGTGTTGAATATAGAGCAGATGGAGCGCCATTTATACCAGATGAAACTTTTCAATTAAAGAGAGGTTCGTGTAGAGACTTATCTTGGATGCTGATTAACGTACTGAGGCAACAAGGTCTTGCGGCACGTTTTGTTAGTGGTTATTATTATTTTGATATGGTAAAACCAGCTTATGAGCTCCATGCTTGGGTAGATGTGTATTTACCAGGTATTGGTTGGTTTGGTTTAGATCCAAGTCATGGTATTTTAACGGGAAACACTCATTTTCCTATTGCTTCAAGTGCACATTATGAGCATACAATGCCTGTTTCTGGTGGTATCAGAGGTAGTGCTAGTTCTAAACTAAATACAGAATTAATCATTGAAAAATTATAAGTTAATATTAATTTTCTACTTATTTTTGCCGCCATTTTGTATTTATAAAATGTCAATGGTATTATCCCTTCTGACTTTAAAAAATAATACAATCTAATTTAGATGAAAATATTTCAATGTGGTCACTGTAACCACTCTGTTTTTTTTGAAAATTATTCGTGTGAAAATTGTGGACATTTAACAGGGTTTAGAGCTAAAGATCGCAAGATGCTGACTTTTAAATCTAATGAAGTGTCTCTGTTTTCTGATCGTCAAAATATTGAATATAAATATTGTAAAAATAAAGAATACGATGTTTGTAATTGGGTTCTTAAAAAAAGCAGTAAGGAAGACTATTGCAGTGCTTGTCAGCTTAACCGCACCATACCTAACCTTTCAGATGTAGAAAATTTTGAAAAGTGGCAGCACTTAGAGATTGCTAAACATCGATTAATTTATCAATTGCAAAAAATAGGCTTGCCGTTAAAGAGTAAATTACGCCATGAAAACGGGCTGTGTTTTGATTTTGTAGTACAACAAGATGATCCTAATCTAATGACAGGTCATGCCAATGGTGTAGTTACTATTCTGTTAAAAGAAGCAGATTCTGTTAAAAGAGAGCAAATGCGAAAGCAATTTTCTGAACCTTACCGAACGTTAGTAGGGCATCTTAGGCATGAAGTTGGGCATTATTTCTGGGATCAGTTAGTGTACACCAATCAAAATATATTAGCAGAATTTAGAGCTATTTTTGGAGATGAGCAATACAATTATGGCGATGCTCTAACAGCGTATTATAAGAATGGCGCACCTAAAGATTGGGAAAAATCATATATAAGTAAGTATGCCACGGCACACCCTTGGGAAGATTGGGCAGAAACTTGGGCACATTACCTTCACATTATGGATATGGTGGAGACCGCTTATTTTTTTGGTGTAAATGTGAAGCCCATTAAGAAACTTAGAATAATGAAAACTAAAGTATCCTTTGATCCCTATACCAAAGAAGACTTTGATGTTATTGTACAGACCTGTGTGCCGTTATCTTTTGCCGTAAATAGTATTAATAGGGCAATGGGAGTACCAGATGTGTATCCTTTTGTAATAACACCACCAGTAGTAGAAAAACTAAAATTCATTCACAAATTATTATTGTCTAAACGATAATTAGGCTCGTAAAGGATTTTTAAAAAAGCTTTTTTTTAGGTGTTATGGCTTATATAATAATGAGTGCCTTAGTCTCATAGAATTTTTGGGTGAAGGCAGAATCCAATTGGTTTTTTATAATCCTAATCTGGATCCTATGATGGCTGGGATGAATCGATTTTTTTTCTTATAAAATATGATATGGGAATAGGATTTAGAGTAAAGTTGAACTATTGATAGCGGAATTGCTAAGTCTTACTATTGTATTAGAAATTTACTATTGGAAGCAAAAAGCAAAGCACTGTGCCTACCATTGTGTTTAAATTAAAAGCGTTCTGAAAAGTTTTGTCTATGAAAAAACTAGATAAGGTAGGCGCATATTGAATAGTTCAAATTGTATCGTGACGAAAATGAAAGCAGATTATTTTTTTTCCAAAACTTCTTTTTTTGAAAAAATTAATTTAATTGTAAGCTACCTAAGAAGAGTCGACTAAATGTTTTCATTATTTAAATAATCAATACAACTATGAAATTACAAATTAAGAATATGCTTGCAAGTGTTATGGTAGCATTCGTTTTTACGTTCTCTATAACTGCACAAAATACCGATACTAAATCTGCGGAATTAATAGCCGCATTAGAGTCTGTAAATGGAGGGTATAATAAATTGTCTTCTAAAAAAGATGTGCAATTCAATTATGTGTATGATAATTTTGAAAAAGGAAAAGATGTTTCTTTAGAACGTCATATCTTTAATGGAGAGCAGTCATGGGCTTCTTACTCACAACATGATCTTAATGTTTTGCCAGGAAAAAAAGGAGTAGCGGTACAATCTTTAGTAGATGGTATACCTGCATTAACCTTAGATGGTAAAGCTATAACTGATGCTAAAGCTCTTGGTGGTACAAAATTTTTACGTGAAGTAAACTTTTATTGGTTTGCAATGATGTACAAACTTAAAAATGAGGGTGCTAATTATAAATTTTTAGGAACTGAAAAGGTGGGTAAAATCACCTATGATAAAGTAAGCTTAACCTATAGTTCTGATGTTACTAAAAAAGAACAGAATGACGAATACATTTTGTATTTTAATCCTGAAACACATTTAGTAGATCAATTTTTCTTTTCATTACCAGCATGGGGAATTAATACCCCCGTATTAAAAATGACTTTAGCATACGAAGAGATTGATGGTATTTTGGTATCTACTGTACGTAAAGGATTTGGTCCTGATGGTTCTCCTATGGGAGTTTTTACATTTAGTGATGTAAAGTTTAACAATGGTTTCAAAAAAGAAGCTTTCTTATTAAACTAATAGAAGCAATAGCGTACTTGTTAAAAGTCCATCATTTTTATGATGGACTTTTTTATACACATACATTAAAGTCTTGTAAAAGAGCTTTATTTAGCATCTATAAAGCTTGAATTACTGGGTAACTCAAAAATTTCTAAATTAAAATAAGGAACTGCTGCAATGATATGATCAAAGATGTCTGCCATGATATATTCATAATTCTGCCAGCGTTTATCTCTACTAAAAGCATAAATTTCTATAGGAATTCCCTGCGTTCCTGGCGCCAACTGGCGTACCATAATCATCATCTCTTTATTGATACCAGAATGGTTTTCAATATAGGTTTCTGTATACTTTCTAAAAACACCAATATTGGTTAGGTTTCTACCATTTAAAAGTAAGTCCTTGTTTATATTATTTGATGTATTGTAGGTATCAATATCAGATTGACGAGTTTCTAAATAGGAGGAGAGTAAATCAATTTTTTTTAAGGCTGTAATAGCATCGTTAGATAAATAGTGAATACTGGCTAATTTAATATTTATGGATCTTTTTATACGCCTTCCTTCAGAACTTTCCATTCCTCTCCAATTCTTAAACGAATCTGAAATTAAGGCATACGTTGGTATTGTTGTAATGGTTTTATCAAAGTTTTGAACTTTTACTGTAGATAGGTTAATTTCACTAACATCGCCATCTGCACCATACTTTTCAATGGTTATCCAATCACCAATGCGTACCATGTCATTTATAGAGACTTGAATACTGGCTACAAATCCTAGAATAGTATCTTTAAAAACAAGAATGATAACAGCAGATGCGGCTCCAATCGTAGTAATAAATTTGATGAATTCTATTCCGGTAATTATAGCAAAAGCAGACATAATACCAAGCATCCAAGCAAAAATCATAAATACCTGTATGTAGCTATCTATAGGTTTATCTCTTAAACTAGGCAGGGTTTTAAAGTAATCTTTAAGGGTGTTTAAAAAGCTACGTACAATCCACAGCGTTAGGATAATAGCAAATACTTGTAATCCTTTTTCAACGATATTTTCAAAATAAGGAAAATCAATAAATACATGAGGAATAAGCTCTAAAGCAACGATTAATGGAATGATATGAGCGATACTACGGGGTGCTTTATTTTTCACCAGTAAATCGTCAAAATTAGTTTTAGACTTTAGGGTAAACTGTGTAAAAAGTTTTACGATAATCTTACGTATAAGAAAATCTACTAAAACGGTTATGATTAAGAGCAAGATTAATAAAGCAATCATATTTAAATATTTAGAAGACATAGGAGAAATTCCTATCCTTACTAAATAATCGTATAAAAAGTGTTCTAAATTCATAATACTGCAGTTTTCAAAAATGGTACTCGGTACTACCAAGTAGACGTTTAATTGGCTACAAAAATAGGTATCCCTAAAGGCAATTACTTTACTTTAACTAGTTTTATTTCTGAGGGATGATTTGGGAGTAGTTATGGTAGTTGAAAGCAGTGTTATAGTAGGTTTCAAATAAAAAACGATAAAATATCACGTAATATGTTGTTTATTAAGAAAATGGCACGACCTTTGTAATTCGATAAGTATTATAAATTTAATTAAATTACCATGAGTAAAGGAACAGTAAAATTTTTCAATGACGCTAAAGGATTTGGATTTATCACTGAAGAAGGAGTTGAAAAAGATCACTTTGTGCACATTTCAGGATTAATTGACGAAGTACGCGAAGGCGACGTAGTTGAGTTTGATCTTCAAGAAGGAAACAAAGGCTTAAACGCAGTAAACGTAAAAGTTATCTAATATATACTTCAAGTTTTACAAAAGCCCATCTATTTAGTTAGATGGGCTTTTTTTTGTGGCATTATTTTTCCTAAACGCAAGAAGAAAGCAATTTCAAATTTCCTTTAAGCGGCTATAGTTTACAGGATATAACATCAATTTATTGAGATTTTAGTAGCTATTTTTTTGATTGAGAAAAAATATCAATTAGCTTCGCACCTAATTAAAACCCCAATATCATGAAAAAAAGTAACTTTAAACAAAGAATAAACGCCTGTTTATTCTTCACAAGTCTATTGTGTAGTTCCTTCGTCTTACAAGCACAAAATTACTGTTCTTCTACACCTGTAGCAGTTCACGGTAGTTTAAGCGTAAGTGGGAATAAGATTGTAGACAAAAACAATAACCCTGTAAGTTTTGCTGGAAATAGTTTTTTCTGGTCCAATAGCGGATGGGGGGCAGAGAAATATTACAACGCTGATGTTGTAAATTGGTTGGCTGCTGATTGGAATACAACTATTGTGAGAGCAGCAATGGGAGTAGAAGATTCTGGAGGGTATTTGAGTAACCCTACTGAGAATAAAAACAGAGTTAAAGCGGTAGTAGATGCTGCGATAGCTAAAGGTATTTATGTTATTATAGATTGGCATTCTCATCATGCAGAGGATAATGAAGCTGCTGCGATTTCTTTTTTCAAAGAAATGGCTCAAACCTACGGCAACAATCCACATGTAATTTATGAGATTTACAATGAGCCTTTACAAGTATCTTGGTCTAATACCATTAAGCCGTATGCAGAAAAAGTAAGCGCAGCCATTAGAGCTATAGATCCTGATAATTTAATTATTGTTGGAACATCTACTTGGTCTCAGGATGTAGATATTGCTTCAAATGATCCTATTACCAGTACCACTAATATTGCATATACTTTGCATTTTTATGCAGCAACGCATAAAGAAAGTCTACGCCAAAAAGCACAAACAGCATTGAACAATGGGGTTGCGCTTATGGTTACCGAATGGGGTAGTGTAGAAGCTAGTGGTAATGGTGCGGTAGATACAGCCTCTACCGATGCTTGGATGTCTTTTTTAGCTACTAATAATATTACGCATGCTAATTGGTCTCTTCATGATAAAAGTGAAGGAGCTTCTGTCTTAAATCCAGGAGCAAGTTCAACAGGAGGTTGGGCAGCTTCTAATTTAACAGCTTCAGGTATTAAAGTAAAAAGTATTGTGAAAAACTGGAAACAGTATTGCACAGATGGTGGAACTGGTGGTGGTACGACCAATCAAAAACCTAGCGTGAGTATTACAAGTCCTACGGCAAACAGCTCTTCTGCTACAGGAACTACGATTCAAGTAAAAGCTACTGCTAGTGATGCGGATGGCACAGTAACTCAAGTTACATTTTATGCAAACGGGAGCCTTATTGGTACAGATGTGAGTAGTCCTTATACACAAAGTTGGAACCCTGCATCAGGAGATTATAGTTTAACGGCTATAGCAACTGATAATGCGGGAGCCAAAACTACAAGTACTGCAGTGACAGTTACTATAGGAACTTTGCCTGGTGGTGGAGGAACCTGTACTAATGTACCGGTATGGAATGCCAATACCGTGTATGCGAATGCCGAAGCTCAAGTTGTTTTCAATGGGAATATTTATAAAAATAACTGGTATACAAAAAACCAAAGTCCCGCTACCAATTCGGGACAATGGCAGGTGTGGACTTTAGTAAGTTCTTGTACCACAATAAATGCTACAAGCGCGAGCTCTGAAATAAAAATATACCCGAATCCTTCCAGTGATAAAATACAAATTGAAGTTGGTGACACCGAAGATTTTTCTAGAATAACCATTTTAGATTTTCAAGGAAGCGTAGTGTATGAGAATAAAATCACCTCAAAAGGAACTATTGAAATTCCTTTAAATAACTATAAAGAGGGAATGTATTTTGTGAAACTATCGGGTAAAAAAGAAGTTACCAAAAGCTTTATTAAAAAGCCGTAATAAGAATAATAAAGTTTTTTAATAAAAATAAAAAGCAACCGTCTCTTCATCGAGACGGTTTTTTTATAGATTTATATTCGTTGTTTATTCAACAAAAAGGGTAACTACCTCATAGGTTTCTATTATAATAAATCTTTGGAGTTTTTTAAATAGGAGTTAAGTATTAGATATGTGTTTCCTTTTACTACAACTTCCTGTATTATTTTATTATTTGTTTTACTTCTCCGCAAGTTAGCATGGCACCTCCAAAATAAGGATTTACCACTTTTTCTTCTTTACTTAACCAATACGCTCCTTTGTTATTATCTGCCATGGGACAAAATTGATGATACACTTTTTCATTGATTCCAAATACTTCCAAAAGATTTGCCATGTTTGATGATAAATGCTTAAAATAGGTTCTTTGCATTTTAATATCAGTTGTATTTAAAATCAAATTAGTGGTTGCTTTTATTTCTTTACGTAAAGGCATAAAATGCTCATGCTCATTTTTACTTTTTAATAGTTTCATATCAACTTTAGTTAAACTTTTTAATAATAGTTGAGACTGAGTTTTAAGCATATTAGTATCATCTTTTGCTAACGCATTTTTTAGATTAATATAATCATTAAAAACCACTTTTAATTGATTTTGAAACTCCTTAGATACTTTTATCCTTTCATTTTTATTTATAGTTTTTTCATCTACAGAACTACTCATTTCCATTCCAAGATGTTCCTCATGGCCTGTCATTGTTTTGCCACCTTTTTTGTTCATCATAGATTTTTTTCCTTGTAATTGCGCGGCAGCATCTACAGTAAATGTTCCATTTGTTACTATTTCATCACCATTATTTAAACCTTCTAAAACTTGATAATTAGTTCCTGTTTGATTTCCTAAAGTAATTTCGTGCATTTCAAAAATAGCTTCTTTCGGATTCATTTTTACATACACAACAGAGCGTTTTCCTGTCCATAAAACAGCCGAAGCAGGTATTGTAACTACTTCTTCTTTACTTGAAGAAACAATGCCTTTAATCTTTCCTTCTACAAACATTCCTGGTTTAAAAAGATCGTTTTCATTATTTAATACAACTCGTAATTTTACCGTTCTAGTTTGCGTATCTAAAATAGGATCTATAAAATCTACGTTCCCTTTAAATACTTTATTTGCATATGCATTAGTTGTTACCTCAATATCTTGCCCTTTTTTAAATTGACTGATTTGATTTTCATACACATCAAAATTTGCCCAAACAGTGTTTAAGTTAGAAACTTTAAAAATAGGTTTTCCGTCCATAATATGAGAGCCTACATTTATCGAAATTTCTGTAACGACACCAGATACATGGGAGTAAATTGTAAAACTATTTTTTACTTGTCCCGTTTGTTCTACTTCATCTAATTGCGCACCATGAATCATCCAATTTCTAAACTTATTCTTAACTGCAGTATACAGTTTAGGTTGCGAAGTCTTTAATTTATAAGCTGTAATTAATTCTTGCTGTGCTGCAATTAATTCTGGAGAATATATTTGAGCAATGGCTTGTCCTTTTTTAACATGTTCTCCTAACGAATTTACATACAGTTTTTCAACCCTACCATTAAAATGGGCGGGCATGGTTGCTGTTTCATCTTCATTCTCTGTGATTTTTCCTGATAAAACAAAACCAGTTTCAACATCAGAAATATGTTCTCCCACAATTGAGGTTTGTATGTTGGCTAATGCCATGGCGTTTTCAGAAAGTTTAAATTGATCTGCAGATAATCCTTCAGCGCTGCTTGCAGCAGGAATTAAATCCATTCCGCAAATAGGACAATCACCAGGTTCTGGTTGCATAATTTGAGGATGCATAGAACAGGTCCAGAGTTGAGTAATTTCTTCTGCTTTATCGTGATTATGGATCGCTTCTGTTTTATCCGATCCTCCAAAAAGCAACCAACCAAACAGTAAGCCAATAGCTAAAGTTGCTATGTAAATTATATATTTTTTCATAATTTATATTTTAATATTTTTTAATCGTAATGCATTTACAATTACGGAAACCGAACTAAAACTCATGGCTAAAGCTGCAATCATTGGTGATAATAAAATTCCGAAAACGGGAAACAAAACGCCTGCTGCAATTGGTATTCCAATGGCGTTATAAATCAATGCAAAAAACAGGTTCTGCTTAATATTTTTCATTACGGCTTCACTTAAATATTGTGCTTTTACAATACCGTGTAAATTTCCTTTTACCAAAGTAATCATAGCACTTTCGATGGCAACATCTGTTCCTGTTCCCATAGCGATACCAACATCACTTTTCGCTAATGCTGGTGCATCATTAATTCCATCACCCGCCATAGCGACTACTTTTCCTTGTTGTTGTAGCTTTTCTACTTCTTGTAATTTATTTTCAGGCAACATGCTTGCTTTAAAATCGGTCAAATTAAGTTCAGAAGCTACAGCTTGTGCTGTATCGTGATTATCACCTGTAAGCATTATTACCGAAATCCCTTTATCTTGAAGTGCTTTAATAGCTTTAGCACTGGTTGCTTTAATTTTATCACCAATAACGATATAACCAACAACTTTTTTATCTATAGATAAAAAGGAAACCGTCTTCCCTTGTTTCTGATAGGTTTTAGCTACTTCCTCCATTTCAGAAGTAATTTTAGCGTTTACATAATCCATCATTTTAGGGTTTCCTAAAGCTACCTTTTTACCATTTATTGTCGCTTCAACCCCTTTTCCTGTTACCGCACTAAATTCTTCCGATTTTAGCATAGCTACCTTTTGCTCTTTACCATATTTTACAGTGGCTTCGGCTAAAGGATGTTCACTATTCGTATTTAAAGACACAATGTATTGCAATACTTCTGTATCACTTAAAATGGTATTAAATGCTGCAGCTTTTTCTACCGTAGGTTTTCCTTCGGTAATGGTTCCTGTTTTATCAATAATTAAAGTATCTACTTTAGCCATTCTTTCTAAAGCTTCTGCATTTTTAACCAATACACCATTTTGAGCACCTTTGCCAACACCAACCATTATAGACATTGGCGTCGCTAATCCTAATGCACACGGACAGGCAATAATTAATACGGCAATGGCATTTACAAAAGCATACACATAAACAGGTTCTGGTCCCCAAATAGCCCAAATACCAAATGTTATTAAAGAAATAACAACCACAACAGGCACAAAGTATCCAGAAACTTTATCTGCTAAGTTCTGAATTGGTGCACGACTTCTACTAGCATCATTCACCATTTTAATAATTTGAGAAAGTAGGGTATCGCTACCAATTTTTTCTGCTTTCATTAAAAAAGATTGATTTCCATTGATGGTACCACCACTAACTTTGTCGCCTTCATACCGGTCTACCGGGAGGGGTTCTCCAGAAATCATAGATTCATCAATAGTTGTGTTTCCTTCGGAAATAACACCATCTACAGGGATTTTATCTCCTGGTTTTACTTTTAGAATATCGTGTAATGTAATCTTATCGATACTAACTTCAATAGCTTCGCCATCTACTATTTTTGTTGCTTTATTGGGTGCTAATTTTAGTAACTCTTTTACAGCGGAATTGGTTTTACTATGCGCACGCGCTTCTAAAAGTTGTCCTAAAAGTACCAATGTTAGAATAACCGTTGCTGCTTCAAAATAAACATGTACTGAACCAGATGCTGTTTTAAATTGACTAGGAAAAATGTCTGGGAAGAACATTCCGAATAATGAAAATAGCCAAGATATACCTGCACCAATTCCGATAAGTGTGAACATATTGAGGTTCCATGTTTTTATACTTTTATATGCACGTTCAAAGAACATCCAAGTGGCATAAAAAACTACAGGAATGGACAGTACAAACTGAACCCAATTCCATTTTTTCTGTTCTAGAATAGTATATAATGGATTGTTTGGAATCATTTCGCTCATGGCAATTATAAATATAGGCAAGGTAAAAATGACTGCAATCCAAAACTTTTTTAAGAGTTTTTTATAGGTTTTCTCTTCTGCTGAAGCATCGGCTTCTAATGGCACTAAATCCATTCCGCAAATAGGGCAAGCTCCTGGTTCATCTTTTATAACTTCTGGATGCATTGAGCACGTCCATTGACCTGAAGTAGTATTAGATAGGTTTTGTTCTTCCACTAAATCCATTCCACAGACAGGACAATCTCCCGCTTTATCATACGTTTTATCGCCTTCGCAATGCATTGGACAATAGAAAGTTCCTGTTCCTCCTGTTCCAGCGAAGGCAGGAATCTCATCCGTTTTTTCTTTTTTTACTTCTTTAGTATGATGATGTTCGCCCAGTTTGTGAATACTATATTGTCCACCATCCTTTTTTAGAACTTCTTTAAATTTTTCTAAAGGAATATGTACTTCCATTTCTATAGTAGCTTCTGCTTTTTCTAAATTTACAGAAACTTTAGAAACACCTTTTACTTTTGAAAGGGTTTCTTCAACATGACCGCGACAACCATTGCAAGTCATTCCATGTATGTGATAAGTATGTTTCATTTTATCATTTTTTTTATCAAAATTAAACAGGTGCTATTTGTTTTATTCTCACAATTGTGCTTCTTATTTATATAATTTGGGCTAAAGATTTTCTATCCCAATCTTGTGAATTTTTATTGTCTGACATAGACATTCCTGTAATTTCTTTAAATTGTCTTGCCAAATGGCTGCTTGTTTTATAATTTAAAGTATATGCTATTTCAGAGAAATTTAATTGTCCCAATTGTATAAGTTCTTTTACTTTTTCAATTTTTAAATTGATGGCATATTTCTCTAAAGTAATACCTTCAGGTTTACTAAATAGTTTGCTTATAGCTGTTTCATTTTCACCAAATTCTTGTCCTAAAGATTTAAATAAATCGGCAGTTTCTGCGACTTCAATTTTATGAATAAGCATAACTTTTATTTGCTCAACCAATGTTTCAGTTTTATTTTTTATAATTTCAAAACCTATATTTTCAAGTGCATTGTTTAAATCTTGACGATTACTATTTACTCCTTTTATGGCCACAACTTTACCTAAATCGACAGATTCAACTGTATAGTTTTCAGCAATAAAAATGGATAATACCGAAGCAATACAACGATTACATACCATGTTTTTTATGTAAATAGTTTCTTTCATTTTTAGAGACTGTCTTTTAGTTGCGATATCCATTTAATGATGGTCGTTTTATCTTCTTTAGAAAATTTTGCTTTTTCATGAATCCATATATAGGATTCTAAAGGCATTTTATTACTTTCTAATTGTTTTATTATTGACCTTAGCTTACTCCCTTTTCTTCGGTTAGATAATATATCCCACTCACTAAAGTTTAATTCTGCTTTTCCTTCTTTAACATGCTTCTCTAAAAACCAAGTAACAGGTTGTATTTTATTGTACCAAGGATATACAGTATTGTTGCTATGACAATCATAACAAGAAACTTGCAGCTTGTTTTTAATGACATTAGGTACATTATTAACGAGCATAAAATCGGTTATTGGTACAACGTTACTTTGGTTGCGTTCTGTGGATATAAATTGTATACCCACAAAAACGACCAGTGCAATAATTGCTATGATTTTAACAATTTTCATTTAGTTAATCTCTTTTTGCAATTTCCCACAGTTTAGCATTTTGCTGCCGTAGTAAGGATTTTTAATGTCTTTACTCATGCTTAACCAAGCAGAACCTTTATCGTACATTGGGCAAAATTGCTCATATAAAGTGTTTGCTGTTCCTGTAATAGAAACCATATCTGTAACATCTTTACTCAGTACTTTAAAATGTTCTCTTTGGTGTGCCATTGGGCTTTCAGAAATGTGTTCTGCATGTTCCGCAGCATCTTCAATAATTTCATTTAATTCTTCTTGTTCTGCATCTGTGTATTTAGAAACATCTAAACTTTTTAGACTTCTTACTAATGTTGCTCCTAATTCTTTTGCTTTTGTATTATCATCTGCCACTAAAGCATCTTTAAGATTAAAGTAATCTTTTAGTACCATTTCTGCATTTCCATCTTGATTGTGACTCATCACCATTCCTTTCTCTTCACTATCGTGATGACCATCATTCGCGTCATGATTCATTTCTGAATGCTTTTCTGTTTTTGCCTGCTTTTTCTTACCGTCTTTACAAGACATTATTGTTAAGCTTAAAAAAGCCATTGCCAAAATTGTTGTTAATTTTAAATGTTTCATTTTTTATTTATTTAAATGTTATTATTATTATTATTATTAATTTTTCTATGTTAAAACCTTATAGATAATCCACCTCCAGCACCATAACGATTATCGTAACTTGCTATTAGTGATAAATTTCTAGAAAGCATATATTCAGCTCCTGCACTCCATACAGTTTCTGAAGTAAAGTCTTTATTTATTGGTAGATTATTTACGATACCTAAATCTATTTGATATTCATAATAGCCAAAAACTGATAATTTAGGGAATAGCATTATACTTCTTCCTAAACCAATTCTTGGCCTTAATTCATTATCAATACGTGCATCTAGGTTGAATAAGTAAGGTGTTAAATACCGAATACCAACGACAGCGGTTGTCTTAAAATTTCCCAAACTTTCTGGTGTTTCATTTTCTATATTAACGCCTCCAAAGACTCTTAGATAATCATGTAAATAGCGCTCGTAGGTAAATTCTCCTTCTAAATTTTTGTTCCAACCATATTCCAAGGAAGTATTAAATTGATTTCTAATATTTGAAGTTACAAGATTAAAACCTGTTGTATGTGAGGCAACATCTACCATTCCCCAAGAATACCATTTATCAGTTTCTTCAATAATTTTTGCTGCAGGAAAATCTGCCATTCTTGAATCTCTAGGTTTGTCATAAGACAGTACTCTGGCCATTCCGCCCATCATATGATACAAAATATGACAATGAAAAAACCAGTCTCCATTTTCATCTCCGTTATTTCCATAAAACTCTAAGGTTACTTTTTGCATTGGTGGAACATTGACGGTATGCTTTAAAGGTGAATACGCTCCATTTTTATTCAGTACTCTAAAGAAGTGACCATGTAAATGCATCGGATGATGCATCATTGTTAAATTATTAAAAGTAATTCTAGTTACTTGGTTGGCTTTTATTTTAATATTATCCGCTTCAGAAAGTGGTACGCCATTCATACTCCAGATATAGCGATTCATGTTTCCTGTAAGGTTTAACAAGATATCGTTGACAGGTAGGGAAATGTCATACGTTGTTTTTCCTGGTGATTTTAAGTAATCGTAATTATACTCAGAAAACATATCCATACCTTCCATTCTTTGCGTGGAATCATCACTCTTCATGTTCATTTCCTTCATTTTAGAATGATCCATTTGCATAGTATCTTTCTTCATATTCATTCCATCCATTTTAGAAGTATTTATGCTTGCCATAGCATCCTCTTTCTTTTCAGAATGATTCATATCCATACCTTGCATATTCTTCATCTGCATTCCATATTCCTCCTTTATTTTAAAGCGCTCATCTTTTTTAGGTTGAAACTTTAAAGCGTGTGCACCCATTTTCATATCCATTTTTGCCATTTTTTGCATCATTCCAATCTTATCTGGTTTTGGAATATTCATAGCAGGTAACACTTTTCCGTTTCCTATAAAAGCAGAAGCAGTGCCAGAACCGTCTTGTGCCGTAATTTTAAATTCTATTTTCCCCTCTTTGGGAATCGTAACAATAAAATCATAAGCTTCTGCAATGGCTATAAAGGTTTTGTTCTTTTTTACGGGTACTACATCAAGGCCATCTGCCGAAACCAATAGTGGATCCTCACCACCAAAAGTCATCCAGAATGACGTAGAAGCACCTCCATCAATGATTCTCAATCGTACTTTTTCTCCTGTTTTAAATTCTGGATATTCGATACTTTCTTCTCCATTAATAAGAAATGCAGGATAATATACATCGGCTATATCTGCACCTTCCATTCGTTGTCTCCAAAAATTTAATTGTGCTCCAAAAGCGCCACGAGCAATAACCTTATTTAGGGGTGTAGCCGTTTCTTTTTTAATACTGTACCATTCATTTCCTCGCTTTAAATTACGAAGCACATTCATTGGTTTTTCATTAGTCCAGTCAGACAACATTAAGACTAATTCTTTATCATAATCTAAAGTCTGTACTTTGGGTTTTATAACAATAGAACCAAATACACCACTTTGTTCTTGTAACATAGTATGAGAATGGTACCAATAAGTACCAGATTGTTTTATAGGAAATTCATACTTCTGAGTATGACCTGGTTCAATTGGAGGTGTTGTTAAATAAGGAACGCCATCGTAAAAATTAGGTAATAAAAGTCCGTGCCAATGCACAGAAGTTTCTACATCCATCTCATTTTTTACATAGATAATTGCGTATTCACCTTCGGTAAATTCTAGGGTAGGACCGGGGATTGTCCCGTTTACGGTCATTCCCATAACTTCTTTTCCTGCTTTATTAACAGTAGCCTTGCGTAAAGTAATAGTGTGTTCTCTTACGGGAAGATGATTTATATTTTCTAAATGTATCAATTCTTTTTGCGCAAAAACACCTGTTGTTAAAGCTAGTAAAAACAGTAATATTATATTAGCTTTCATATTATTTTGTTATTAAATAGTTGATAATTGTTGTTTGTACGTAATAGGTTTTTACAGCTTCAATTTGATTCATTTGAAACTTTAATTGCAATTCTTGAATGTCTAAAACATCATTAAAATCGATAGTTCCTGTTTCGTAACTTTTTACCAAAATAGTTTCTGCATCTTTAGCTTGCTGCAGGTTTTTAGCTTGTGTATTGTAACTAATTCTTGCGGAAATTCGGTCATTTACAGCCTTATCTAAAAGTGTTTCTAAGGTGTTTAAACGTTCTTGTTTTTGAGCTTCAATCTCTTGTTGCTGAAACTCGTTTTGCTTTGTTTGTGATTTATATTTCTTATTAAAAATTGGAATGGAAACCGATACCATTGGCATTACAATATCCTTTCCATTATCACTAAAACTCATGTCTGGTCTTTCATCTACATTGATATAATCTAACCCAAAACCAATTAAAGGATTGCTTTCTTTTTGATTCAATAATTCTGATTTTTCTACAGATTGATATAGTTTATCATATTTTAATAATTCAGGATGTAATGCTAAGTTTTTAGTATTTATTTCAAAATCTTCCGAAGGTAAATTCAACTCATTTACTATAGAAACCGCAATCTCTTTATCACGATTTAAAAGCTTGTTAAAATTTGTTTGTTCTGCAAGAAATTGTTGCCCTAATACTTCTAATAATTGTTGCATTTCATTCTGTCTCATTTGTAAGCGCAAGACATCTACAGCGGAAGCTTTACCAACTTCAACAGAAGTTAATGCTAATGTTTCATAGGTGTCTAATAGCTTTATATTTTCAACTAAAACATTTTGTTTTACTTTATTAGCATACAAATTGTAATACGATTGCGAAACCGAAGCCATCAATTTTCTTTTAGCAATAACAATGTCTTCATATTTTGCATCAGCCAATGCATTTACATAATTTTCTCTTGCCGAAATAGTATGAAACCAAGGAAACATTTGTTTTGCAGACACCTTAAAACGTTGTGCTCCAGTTCGGGTTTCTGGTTCACTTATAAAATAACCAACTCCAAATTCTGTGTTAGGCAGGGTGTTTACTTCATTCACTTTTTCGGAAGCAATGTTATATTGCAACTCAAATTTTTGAATTTCAGGACTAGTATCTAAAGCCTTATTAATGTATGTTTCTAGTTCTTGTGCGTTTGTAAAAAGACTCAAGAAACAAGAACCAAGAAACAAGACTACTTTCTGTACGATATGATTATTATTTTTTTTCATTGTATATTTTTCATTTATCACTTTAAACTTTTCACTCTCTTCAATTTCATCTCTTCTCTCCAGCTATATAAAACCGGAACAATAAAGTAAGACGTGATATCAATCACCATTCCTCCAAAAATTGGAATTGCCATCGGGATCATAATATCGCTTCCTTTTCCGGTGGATGTTAAAACAGGTAATAAAGCTAAAATGGTGGTAACTGTGGTCATTAAACACGGACGAATACGTTTTTTAGCAGCTTCTAAAGTAGCTGCCCTAATACTCATTTTATCCGATGGTTTTTCACGATCAAAAGTTTGTGTAAGGTAGGTTGCCATTACAACACCATCATCTGTTGCAATTCCGAATAAGGCAATAAAACCAACCCAAACAGCTACACTTAAATTGATGGTTTTCATGTTGAAAAGGTCTCGCATATTCTCACCAAAGAAACTAAAGTTGAAGAACCATTCTTGTCCGTATAACCAAATCATAATAAAACCACCCGCAAATGCAACCGCAATTCCCGTAAATACCATTAACGATGTGGTTACCGATTTAAACTGAAAATACAGGATTAAAAAGATAATAGCCAACGCTAAAGGAACTACAACAGCCAATGTTTTTTCTGCACGTAATTGATTTTCATACGTTCCTGTGAACTTGTAACTGATGCCTTTAGGAACAATTAATTCTCCAGAAGCTATTTTTTGTTGAAATAAGGCTTGTGCATTTTCTACCACAGCTACTTCTGCAAAACCGTCTATTTTATCAAACAACACATAACCTACTAAAAAGGTGTCTTCACTTTTTATTACCTGCGGACCTTGTTCATAACGAATCGTAGCCAACTCACTTAATGGCACAGGACTCCCTTTTTCTACAGGAATATAAATGTCTTTGATGTCTTCAGGGTTGCCACGTAATTCTCTTGGGTAACGTACACGAACTCCGTAACGTTCTCGGCCTTCCACAGTTTGCGTTAAAGCCATACCACCAATAGCAACTTTTAGCACACTTTGAACATCTTCTATAGAAATTCCATATCGTGCTATTTTTTCTCTATCAATATCAATTAGCAAATACGGTTTACCCACAATTCTATCGGCAAAAACAGCTTCTACTTTAACACCTTTTGCTTGTTTTAAAAGACTTTCTAGTTCTAGTCCAAAAGCTTCAATTTGCTTTAAATCTTGCCCTTTTACTTTAATTCCCATAGGTGCTCGCATACCTGTTTGTAGCATGACCAACCTGGTTTCTATAGGCTGTAATTTGGGAGCAGATGTAACACCTGGTAACTTGGTGACTTTTATAATTTCTTTCCAAATATCATCTGGTGATTGTATTTCTGGTCGCCAGTTACGGTAGAACTCTCCATCTTCATCTTCTATTAGTAGGGAATTTGAAACTGTGGTTGTCACTTCGAGTGATTCTGATTTTTCTTCAGAATTGTATCGAGAAGTATAGGGTCTAGATATAGCACTCGTACCTCGTGATACTCGACCTGACATTCTATTTAGTCTTTCACTACCGTCAGTCGCCAATTGTCCGTTTTTCAATGTAAATAAGCCATCCTCATTTACTTTATAGCGTTGTCTTTTACCTTCGGAATTACGCATGTATTCCGGTTTATACTGAATCATGTTTTCGTACATCGATAAAGGAGCAGGGTCTAAAGCAGATGCTGTTCTACCAGATTTTCCAACCACAGTTTCAATTTCAGGAATGGTAGCAACTGCCATATCCAATTGCTGTAACACACGTTTGTTTTCTTCGACTCCAGCATGCGGTAGCGAAGTAGGCATGAGTAGAAAAGAACCTTCATTTAAGGAGGGCATAAATTCTTTTCCAGTGTTGTTCATAATCCAAACTCCAGAAATAAGAACAGCTGCAGGAATCATTAAAAACAATAATTTATTCGCTAAAGCCCATTGTAAAATTTGTCCGTAATATTTTCTAAAAATAGAGAACAGTCCTAAAATTCCGAAGCAAATAATAGCAACAAAAATTAAGTTGATAAAAATACTACGGTTAAAACCTAAGGGTCTCCAATATTCGGCCAATAGAAATACAATGGCTGCTGAAGAAATAATAATATTTATAAGGTTTTTTGAAAGTGAAAAGGGAAAATTAAAAAGCGAAAAATTTATTTCAGATTTATTAAAATATAAACTCCAAAATGATAAAACTCCGAAAGCAATTAAAATAATTCCCAACCAGTTATCACTTATCACAATTGCAATTCCGGCAAGGATTAAAGCACCACTTACAATGTATTTAAATGAGTTTTTAAATGTTGTTTTACGGAATAAAAAAGCTGCTAAAGGCGGAATTATAAACAAAGCAATCACTAAAGACGCGGATAACGCCATTGTTTTTGTAAAAGCCAAAGGTCTAAACAATTTACCTTCTGCGCCAACCATTGTAAATACGGGTACAAAACTGATAATAGTTGTTAAAACAGCTGTTAAAATAGCTCCGGAAACTTCCGAAGTAGCATTGTAAACTACTTCATTTATAGTTAATGTTGTTCCATTCTCACGAGTTCTTAGTTTTTCATCATCGAGATGACGAATCATATTTTCGGCAAGTATGACACCAACATCTACCATGGTTCCTATGGCAATTGCAATACCTGAAAGGGCAACAATATTAGCATCAACATTAAATAGTTTCATCGCCACAAAAACCATTAAAATAGCAACAGGTAACAAGCCAGAAATTAAAAGGGATGCTCTTAGGTTAAAGACCATTACAATAATCACCAAAATGGTAATTAATATCTCTAAAGTTAATGCTTCACTAAGCGTATCTAAAGTTTCTACAATAAGTTCAGAACGATCGTAGAAAGGGATGACAGTTAGTTGTGATGTCCGTCCGTCTGCTAATACCTTAGTAGGTAAACCGTCTTTTAGTTCTGCTATTTTAGCTTTTACGTTGGTGATAACTTCCATTGGGTTTGCACCATATCTAGCAACCACAACTCCGCCAACAACTTCTGCACCTTCTTTATCTAATAAACCACGTCGTGCTGCAGGGCCTAAGGATACTTTAGCAATATCTTTAATTTTAATAGCGGTATAACCTTCGGAAGTTACTACGGCATTTTCAATATCTTCAACCGATTTTATATACCCTAAACCACGGACTAAATACTCTGCTTGATTAATTTCTAAAGTTTGTGCACCTATATCTTGATTGCTACTTTTAACTGCTTTTACAACTTGATTTAAACCAATTTTGTATTGCCGCATCAATTCTGGGTTCACATCTATCTGGTATTCTTGAACATAACCACCAATAGAAGCCACTTCAGAAACTCCGCTTGCAGACGATAATGCATACTTTACATAATAATCTTGTATGCTTCGTAATTCTTGTAAATCCCAACCGCCAGTAACGTTTCCGTCTTTATCTCTACCTTCTAGAGTGTACCAATAAACCTGACCTAATCCTGTTGCATCTGGCCCTAAAGCAGGGTTAACGCCTTCTGGTAATAATCCGTTTGGTAGCGAATTTAGTTTTTCTAAAATGCGACTTCGGCTCCAGTAAAACTCAATATCTTCTTCAAAAATGATATAGATACTTGAAAACCCAAACATAGACGAACTACGAATGGTTTTTACTCCGGGAATACCGAGTAAAGAAGTGGTTAAAGGATACGTAATTTGGTCTTCGATATCTTGAGGAGAACGACCATCCCATTTTGTGAATACAATTTGTTGGTTTTCACCAATATCAGGAATAGCATCTACCGCTACAGGGTTACTAGGTAAAAATCCAGTATCCCAATTAAATGGTGCATTTACAGTTCCCCATCCAATAAAAAGGACAAGTA
Source organism: Cellulophaga algicola DSM 14237 (assembly GCF_000186265.1). Taxonomy (NCBI): domain Bacteria; kingdom Pseudomonadati; phylum Bacteroidota; class Flavobacteriia; order Flavobacteriales; family Flavobacteriaceae; genus Paracellulophaga; species Paracellulophaga algicola. Next base: position 4,472,174 of record NC_014934.1, on the reverse strand, counting down.
ATAAAACGGCTACGAGTTTATTCTCAATTAAGAATTTGATGCTTCTATTTAGCATGAAGTTTGATTATTAAACAGTTAGAAAGTGGCGTTGTCTTAAATAGGAAAACACCGAATACAGTGAACTATCCTAATGAAATAATTCATTGGATAATACGATCTATTGTTTAAAAATCAAATTAAATACGTCTCGTCAAGCTTAAAGATTTGCTTGGTGACGAGTGGTGGTGCATACCTTTCATATGAAGGTGCTTTTTCTTCTAGTCCTTCAAATAGATCTAGGTAGCTGTAAACAAAAGAAGCAATGAATACGAATTGCTCAAAAGAAACTTGGTCAATTTGTAATTGTAATTCATCTTGACCATCAACGACCGATTGCTTGTCATTACAACAATTCTTTTTTGTGATGGAACAATCTTCGGTTACAGGTTTTTGCATTTCCATTCCGCAACCTTTTGCTTTGTGAAATAATGCAGTTTCTACTAAAGTATCACCACAATAATGCATGTTCACCGTAAACGACATTGTAGCGAATAACACTACAATAGCCATTAATAGGGACACTATTTTATGGGATGATTGCTTCATAATTAAATGCAAATTTAGGAATTATTTTTGTTAACTATTTAAAATTATGTTAATTAAAGAAATTGAGGTAGCTATTTTTTAAATAAGAGGTAGACTTATTAGTAGGGGAGTATGCTAGGTATTTCTTCTTAGGATAAAAACTTGCTAATTATGTTATATATTAGCGTACTAAATACGCATAAGATGCACCAATCAATTCAACTTTCTGTAGATGCCGTAGTTTTTGGCTATGAATCTGGAACCATATCTGTATTACTTATCAAAAGAAAATATGAACCATTTAAGGGACAATGGGCAATTCCAGGAGGTTTTGTTTTAGAAGAGGAATCCTTAGAAGAAGCTGTAGCAAGAGAACTTAAAGAAGAAACAGGTATCGCTATAAATTACCTAGAACAACTGTATACATTTGGTCATCCAAAAAGAGATCCAAGAAGTAGGGTAGTGTCTGTAGCTTATTTTGGTTTAATTAAACCCAGTGCTTTTAAAATTTTAGCGGCTACCGATGCGGAAGAAGTTCAGTGGTTTAATATAACAGAATTACCAAGTTTGTTTTTTGATCATGAAGCAATACTGCAAATGGCTATAACGCGGTTGCAAGGAAAAATTACTTATGAGCCTATTGGGTTTGAATTATTAGATACTAAATTTCCCTTCTCTGATTTAGAAAAACTATATACAACGCTTTTAGGAAGAGCTATTGATCGACGTAATTTTAGAAAGAAAATGTTAAGTCTTAATATTTTAGATGAACTTGATGAAAAAGTTTCTAAGGGTTCAGGAAGACCTGCTAACTTGTTTAAGTTCAATAACAAACGTTACTTTAAACTCAAGAAGGAAGGTATAATTTTCGAAATTTAAAGGACAAAAAATTAGTTTGTGTAAAAATAACACAAATAAAAGTTGCAGATTCTGTAAAAGCATTTTATATTTGTGTCATAATTACGCAAATAAAAATTATGGTATTCACATCGCAAGCAGAACTTCCAATAAAAGAAACAGACCAACGTTATATTTTCTTAGCAGGAAGTATGGCGCCTAATCAATCAGTAAATTGGAGAACTCAAGTGGTTAAAAGCTTACCTAATTCCTATCAGTTTTTAGATCCTACGAATGAGCATCATGATACTTTAAATGCATTACAAATGAAAAAACATGTGGAGTGGGAGTTAGACGCTATGGCCATGGCAGATATCGTACTTCTTAATTTCCTTCCCAACGCATTATCGCCCATATCTTTAGTAGAATTGGGCTTGTATGCAAGTTTTAAAAAATTATATGTAGTCTGTCCTAAAGCGTTTTATAAAAGTAGTTATGTGGTTACCTTGTGCGAAAGGTATCACACACCAACTTTTAAGACACTCCAAGAGGCAATAGACACACTAACTTAAAATAACATAACATGAACGGATTATTTTTAACAGACGGATACAAAACAGGACACCACCAACAATACCCAAAAGGAACAGAAGAAGTATATTCCAATTGGACGCCTAGAAGCAATAAATATGCACCTAAAGGCTGCGATAAAGTAGTTTCTTTTGGCCAGCAATATGTATTTCAATGGTTGCATGACTATTTTCAGGATAATTTCTTTTCTAAACCAAAAGCGCAAGTATGTAATGAGTTAAAAGAGGAGCTGTCTTTGTATTTGGGAACCGATTATGATGTGACGCATTATGAAGAACTACATGATTTGCAATATTTGCCTATCAGGGCTAAATCGTTGCCAGAAGGACTAGAGGTTCCTATTAGAGTGCCTATGGTAACGGTGGTAAATACAGATAAAAAGTTTTATTGGATTACGAACTTTTTAGAAACTATTTTATCTACCATGTTATGGCAACCAATGACCTCTGCATCTATTGCCTTATGTTATAAAAGAATTTTCAAAAAATGGACTTTAGCCACCGATAAAGAAAATTTAGGCTTTATAGATTTTCAAGGGCATGATTTTTCTATGCGTGGAATGGGAGGCTTGCAAAGTGCAGTTTCTTCAGGTATGGGGCACGCAGCAGTATTTTTGGGATCAGATACCTTGCCTGTAATAAGTACACTTCGCAATTATTACCATGCCAAAGGCTTTGTTGTAGGTTCTGTTAATGCTACAGAGCACTCCGTAATGTGTGCAGGAACAAAAGACGATGAAATAGGAACGTTTAGAGCCTTAATGAATACCTACCCAACGGGAATATTATCTGTAGTAAGTGATACGTGGGATTTATGGAAAGTACTTACCGAGTATTTACCGCAGTTAAAAGAAGAAGTTCTAGCAAGAGATGGTAAATTGGTGATTAGACCAGATAGTGGAGACCCTGTAGACATTATCTGCGGAGAAGCTGCAGCACTTGGGGCAGAAAGCCCTAAAGATAAAGGCGTGGTAGAACTCCTTTGGGACATCTTTGGAGGTACGGTAAATGCACAAGGGTTTAAAGTTTTAGATGCACATATTGGTGCTATATATGGGGATAGTATTACTACGGAAAGAGCAGAAAGTATTTGTCAGCGTTTGAGTGATAAAGGTTTCGCTACTACTAATGTGGTATTAGGAATTGGTTCTTTTACCTACCAATTTAATACCAGAGATACTTTTGGTTTTGCAATGAAAGCTACTTCTGTAGTGGTACATGGTGAACGAAGAGAAATTTTTAAAGATCCAATTACAGATGACGGAGTTAAAAAATCAGCTAAAGGATTGATAAAAGTGGATGTGATTGATGGTGAGTTTGTTTTAGTAGATCAAGTAACACCAGCAATAGAAAACGAAGGAGCATTGCAGGTAATTTATGAAGACGGAAAATTTATGAATCAAGTAAACCTGCAAGAGATAAGAGATCGGATTAATGAGAATCTATAAAAAATGAAATAAGAGAGGCTATTAAAAACTCAATTTAAAAAATATGTGGTTTGAGAAATTGACTGGTTTTAAGGAAATATCACATGAAAATGTGCAAAATAACATCCATATTGATGAACAAACCCTTGTTTCTACTCGTAACGGTAAATCGTATCAATTTGGAGCATTAGAGATTGTTTCCTTAGAAGAACTAAGAATACAATGTGAAGGACCAGCAGTTCTAGGAACGCTAAAGATATCAGAAATTGTAGCAGATATTCAGGACTTACATTGTGATTTAAACAATAACCATGCACTTTTTCAAGCAGCTTCTCAATTTAATTTATTAGAGATGGTTGATCCTTTTGTTACTCCAGAAAAAGGGATAGCTATTTATGAAAACGATTTTACACAAGGACCAGCTTGTGCTATTGCTTGTGGAGCAGGGACTATATATCGGAATTATTTTCTACCTATAGCAAATGCTTTAGGGCAGACTAGCTCAAATCAAATAGACTGTTTGGATGCAATAGGGAAAGAATTGAATAATGAACAGCTACATTTATGGGAAATGAAAAATGGATATGCCTTAGTGCATCAAAATGGACTTCTTGCCATCAACAAACAATTGAGTCATTTAAATAACTCGGAAAGAGAACGTTTAAAAGGAAAGTTAAAAGTAGGGATACAATGGAATACAGAAGTGACCCTCATCGATGAAAATCAAATTGTATCACAAGTTTATTGTTCGGCACTACCTGTGGCATATTCTCAAATTGATTTTTTTTATTGGGAAAATTTTGCGAGAATAATTTTAGAAGCCACATATGAAGCATCTTTATGTGCCGCGAAGATTAACATGGAGAAAGGAAAATCAAATAAAGTTTTTTTAACCTTAGTTGGTGGTGGTGCATTTGGCAATGATATTAATTGGATCATAGAATCATTAATTAATGCTATTGAAAAGTTTAAGAATACTCCATTGGATGTTCAAGTAGTAAGTTATGGTAATTCAAATACAGAACTAAAAAAAGCCATAGCGAAATATAATAGTTAAAATAGTACAGATGAAATACGACATAAAGAAATTTAATGACGGGCAAGTAACCGCCAAAATTACAGAAGGAGGTAATTTAGACCTTAAAATTAGAGGGAATAGTTATCAAGATTTATTTACCATAGCTGCTGTAAAAGAGGCTTGGGATGCAGAAAATGCGATGCATAAAAATGCCGTTGCGACTTTAACCATTTTATGTTTAATTGGGCAGCGTTCCGATAGACGGTTTCATAAAGCAGAATCTTTTGATTTAAAAGTGATTGCTAATTTTATCAATAGCATGAAGTTCGATAAAGTTTCTATTTTACATCCGCACAGTCCTATATCTCTGGCATTGATAGCGAATAGTGAAATGATCTCTCATTTTCAATTTGTAGAAAAAACGTTTAAGGTATTAGGTAATCCGGTATTGGTGAGCCCAGATGCGGGGGCTTATAAGACCACACATGAAATTGCTGAAAAATTGCAAGCAGATTTAGTACCTTCTAATAAAGTTCGCGTAAACGGCGCTCCTGAGATAAGTATTCAAGGCGATGTAAAAGGAAAAGAATGCTTGATTGTAGATGATTTAGCAGACGGTGGAAGAACCTTTAAATTCTTAGCAGAAGCCTTAAAATCTCAAGGGGCTACAAAAGTATTTTTATACGTAACACATGCGCAATTTAACTATGGCTTTGAGGAGTTAAAAGAAAGCATTGACCACGTCTACTGTACCAATAGTTTTAAAGATATTACAGATGAATTTGTAACACAATATTCCGTCATTTAATTATACTATAGTTTTTTTTAGGGAGCTATATTTGATGTTAGAAGATCATTAAAAGCTTAAATTAAAAAAAGCGTATCCATGGGAATACGCTTTTTTTATGCTTTAAACTACTCAAGGAAATTAAGGATAAGTAGCGCTATATCGCGAGTCTTTTCTTCCGCTGCAAAATGGCCAGCATCCAATAAATGTAGTTCTGCATTGGGTAAATCTCTTAAATAAGCTCTGGCGCCATCCGCATTAAATTTCACATCTTTTGCGCCCCATGTAATTAATGTTTTGGGTTGTGTTTCTTTCAACATCTTTTGCCAAGTAGGGTAGGCAAGAAGGTTGTTGTAATAGTCTTGAAATAATTGTACTTGAATTAATCTATCTACTCTGGTATTTAAGAACGTTAGGTCATGTGTCCAAGCATCAGGACTTTGGATGTTGTAATTGGTCGTTTCAAGATCAAATAAATATTGTTTATTAATAATAACCTCCTCACTAGTGATATGATATAAAAAATCTAGTTCTTCTTCTGAGGTATCTTCTTGTGCCTTTTTAAAGAATGCTTGTCTTTCTTGGGTCAAGCCGTCTAAATATGCATTAGCATTTTGTACAATTAAAGCATCTATTCTTTCAGGATCCTTCATCATCATTCGGTAACCAACAGGAGCACCAAAATCTTGCATATACAAGGTGTAATTTGTTATTTTTAGTTCATCGAGTAACTCATTGGTATATTCTGCAAGTAAATCAAACGTATATGTAGTAGTTTCTGGATTTAGATGATCGCTATATCCCGAACCTAGATTATCTGGTGCAATAATATGGTATTGGCTGGCTAACATGGGAATCAAATTTCGGTAACTATGGGAAGAAGATGGATAGCCATGTAATAATACAATCGTGGGTTTTTTAGGATCGCCAGCTTCTCTATAAAACAAATCTACACCGTTTACTTCTAAGGTATTATAGGTAGTGGGTGGAGGAAGAAAAAAGACACTATCCTCTTGTATTGATGTGGGTAATTCCTGGCAGCCTATCACGAATAAACTTAAGGTACCAAGCAAATAGGTGCTAATTTTCATTATGCTCGTGTATGTAATGTTTTCATAAAAGCGCTAATTTTTTTGATGATAGCATCACCCTCTTCTTCAAGCGCAAAGTGGCCCGTATCATAAATGTTGTAATCTATGTCTTTAACATCTTTCTTAAAAGCTTCTGCGCCACTTTCAGGAAAATATGCATCGTTTTTACCCCAAACAATTAATAATGGAGGTTGATGATCTCTTAAATATTGTTGCCATTTAGGGTATAGTTTTACGTTGTTCTGGTAATCATAAAATAAATCTAGATTTATTTTATGTGCGTTAGGCCTAGACAAACGTGAATAATCCAAATTCCAATTATCAGGATTTACGGTTTCTATATTTCGTACGCCATGCGTGTATTGCCATTTTAAACCTTCTAATGAAAAGGCGGGTAACAAGGCAGCTTCGGTGTCTTTCGTTCTATTTTCCCAAAGGGCTCTAGTATCCGCCCAAGCTGCGCCTAATCCTTCTTCATAAGCATTTCCGTTTTGGTTGATGATAGCCGTTACGCGTTCTGGGTGTGCTGTTGCAATTCTAAAACCAATAGGCGCTCCGTAATCTTGGATCATTAAGGCGTAAGAATTAATTCCTTTTTGTTCTAGGAAAGTATCTATAGTGGTGGCGATAGTATCAAAAGTATAGGTATAATCTTTCGCGTCAGGAAAATCGCTATTTCCAAAGCCAGGATAATCGGGAGCTATTAAATGGTATGCTCCAGACAATTGTGAAAATACTTTTCTGTATTGATGGGATGATGCAGGAAAACCGTGCAACAAAACAATAGTTTGGTTTTCAGGATTACCCGCTTCTCGATAAGCAATACTAATCCCATCTATTTTTATGGATTTGTATTGTGTGCCAAACTCTACTGATGTATTCGGCTCGTTCACGCTTGTATTGGAGGTAGGAGTGGGAACTTCATTTTTAGAAACACACGAGAATAACGTAATTGCTAAGAGTACTGTTGTTGCTATATTTTTCATAATTTTTTTAAATTTCAAGTATAAAAGATGTAATTACCGACCATTCGGTAAAATAAGTATATAAATTTTTTTATGGTTTTAGGTAGGTAGTTTGTATTTCTTGTAGGGTAGTTTCAAATATAGCTAAGTCATTCATGCCTCTTGTAACAATAAGACTTCCCTGTATTTTTATCAGCGTATCAACAGCTTGCTGCTGTGCTTCAGATGCCGTTAAGCCTAAAGCTATTCCTATATTCTTGAAGGCATGAATCCATTTGCTCATTCCTCTATTAATTTGGACTTCAAATAATTCTAAACTTTGGCCCAAAGAAAGCGCCCTAAAAATGCAAGTTTCTTTACCATGATCATAAGATTTTCTAATTTCGGCGATGCCTTCTTTTATTCGTTCTTCAGGGGTTTTGTTCTCATCTAACAATAGTGTAAACAGATGTTGATCTACCCATTCTTCTAAAAAATCGAGAACAGCAGAGGCCATTTCTTGCTTGCCCTTCGGAAAACGGTGATAAAGACTCGCTTTTTTTAATCCGGTACTTGCCGCTAATTCGGCAAGACTAGTCCCTTCATATCCTTTAGAACGAAAGGTTTTTACTAAGCTTGTCATGATTTCGGCGTCTTGTACTTTCTGTGGTCTCATGCTGCAAAGATAAAAAAATAAATCAATTACCGAACGATTGGTAAATAAAATGATTTTTCTAGCACTATAGGAGGCTTCAGGTAAGTAATTCTATTTTCGGTTTATTCCGTATAGGGATTAATATGGGCACATAGAAATATAGTGTTTGTAACACCATCATTTTTTTAGTGTCCAAATAAAGCAGGACAGCAAATTGTCTTGATTAAATAAAAAAAGCATGAGAAAGTTAGAAGGAGAAACAGCTGTAATTACAGGAGGTACTAGTGGTATTGGTTTAGCAACAGCGCAAGAATTTATTACTCAAGGAGCTAATGTAGTTATTTTTGGTAGGGGTCTCTCTCGTTAAGTAGCAAATCCATAATTTAAAGATACTACGGGTTTTATGGGAGCACAATAGTTCCGAATCAAAGATGTTATACCTAGCGCTTGTTTGTTTTTTAAAGGGTTCATCTAAAGAATATGTAGTTTTTAATTTTTCATCTATAGATAGCTACCATGTGTAGGGGGAATCTGGGGATTGGTCTAAAGTTTTTTCTACAGTAATTAGCTAAGGGTATTTTTGCATTCAAATAAAATAGTCTAAACACAAAATCATGAAAAAAGTAATTTCAAGTATGCTGCTAATTGCTGCATTATCTAGTTGTTCTAGTACAAAAAATATGAATACGGCTACTATTTCACAAGCGGCTACCTTATTGAGTTCATTAAGTTCAAACTCAACAGTTCAGCAAGTTGCTAGTCTTTTCAGCCTTTTAGATACTAATAATGACGAAAGCGTTAGCTCATCAGAAGCTATAGGTTCTGTTGCAGATAATTTTAGCTTATTGGATGCAGATAACAGTGCTGGCCTTAGTCTTACGGAAATGGAAGGTATTCTTGCCTTATTGAAGTAGAGAAACAACCAGGTAATTAAAATCCTTTCACGAAAAGTGGAAGGATTTTTTTATAACTAGAATATAGGGAGGAAAGCTGAGTACTTCTTCCAGACATAGGCAGTATTACGCTTTAATATCTAAGCGTATGCAACGTAATAGGATAGCTATACGTGTAGTGAAAATTGATATTTCAGAGGTGTGATTTGTAAATACTCCTTGAAAGAGGTGTAGCTAAAAAAGCCTTTGAAACCTGAATAGTATATACTATTATTAGGACTTCAATAATGGTTGTAATACATCCCAAACCGTATTTGCTAAGATTTTATGACCTTCTATGTTTGGGTGAATGCCATCCTTTTGGTTTAATGCAGCAATCCCACCAACATCTTTCAAAATAAAAGGAATAAATTCTAATGTATTCTTCTCCGCCAAGTCTATAAACAGTTGTTTAAATTCAGTCGTATATGCTAGGCCCATATTTGGAGGCAATTGCATTCCGGCAAGGATAATCGTGGTATTGGGACTTTTCTTTCGCACCACATCAATGATTGCTTGTAAATTTGCACGTGTTTCAGACAAAGCTACACCACGCAAACCATCATTAGCACCAAGTTCTAGGAGAAATATGCTAGGTGTTTGTTTAATTACCCAATCAATTCTGCTTTTGCCGCCAGCAGTAGTTTCACCACTTACTCCAGAATTAATCACTGTAAATTTAAGACCTAAAGAATCTAATTTTTTTTGTACTAGACCAGGGTAGGCATTGTTATTATCATCAAGACCATAACCTGCCGTAATGCTATCACCAAAACATAGAATGGTTTTGGTCGTGGCATTTGTCGCTAAAATATCTTCTGTTTTCTTAGGAGTGCTCGCATCTTCTGTTGCCTGTTCTGTTTTGGCATCACCACAGGAGTAGAGTAGGACGGCCATTAGAAAATAACAAAACTTTAGGAGTTTAGCGCTTATAGATGTTGGCAGATATGAATGCAATTGTTTATTTTGGGCCTTGGACATGAGTCACGATATAAATTAAAATTAAGATGTCAAAGATATTAAAGATTACCGGGTTGGAAAAAACATATACCAGCGGTAACAAACAATTAACGGTATTGCATGATATCTCTTTTGAGGTAGAGAAGGGACAAACCTTTTCTATAATTGGCCCTTCCGGAAGTGGAAAAACCACATTACTGGGGTTATGTGCAGGTTTAGATCAGCCAAATGCAGGGAGTGTAGAATTATGCGGTCAAGACTTAAATGCTTTAAACGAAGACCAACGCGCTCAATTGAGAAATAAAGAAGTTGGTTTTATTTTCCAAAATTTTCAGTTATTACCTACGCTAACGGCTCTTGAGAATGTGAGTGTCCCGCTAGAATTACAGGGTGCTAAAGACGCGAAAGAAAAGAGCGAAATCTTATTAGAAAAAGTAGGGCTAGGCAAACGTATGCACCATTACCCTTCGCAACTCTCTGGTGGCGAGCAGCAACGAGTGGCATTGGCACGCGCTTTTGTGAATTCCCCTTCTATCTTATTTGCAGATGAACCCACTGGTAATTTAGATGAGGAAACTGGTGAAAAAGTGATTAAATTATTATTTGATCTTAATAAAGAATTAGGAACCACCTTGATTATTATTTCTCACGATTTAGAATTAGCAAACCGTACGCAACAAATTGTGCGACTTAAAGGCGGAAAAATTATTACGAATCAACTTACCACTGCACTGTGAACGTATCCAATACCAATAATAAGTTACAAATAACTTGGCTTTTTAAAATGGCATGGCGAGATGCCAAAGCTAGTAAAGTGCGTCTACTTCTATTTATGGCATCCATTATTTTGGGCATTTCAGCCGTGGTATCCATACAATTATTTAGCACCAATTTAAAGGATAACATACAGCGTCAATCTAAGACTTTAATGGGGGCTGATTTTATTATTGATGCAAAACAAATACCTAGTGAACGAGCGCAAACGATTATAGATTCCCTGCAACCAGATGCTTTTGAGGTAAATTTTGTCTCTATGGTTGCTTTTCCTAAGAATGGCGGTACAAAACTAGTAAAAGTACGTGGTCTAGAGGGGGGCTTTCCATTTTATGGCGAGATTGAAACAGAACCTACAGCAGCAGCAGGTGGGTATCAAGCATCTGGTGGTGCTTTGGTAGATGCTACGTTATTACTCCAATATAATGCCAAACCAGGAGATTCTATAAAAATAGGAAAGCTAACACTACCTATTTCGGGTGCATTGAAAACTATTCCGGGGAGTACTGCTATTTCTACAGCTGTAGCACCTCTAGTGATAATTCCATATCGTTTTATTGCAGCTACCGAATTGCTGCAGTTTGGAAGTAGAAAAGAATACCAATACTTCTACAAAGCCTCTGATACTTTAAATTTAAATAGACTTGAAGATAAAATAGGAGCACAGCTAGATTTTGAAAATGCCGATTTAGATACCCATACCAGTACTACCAAACGTTTGGGGAGACGCTATGACAATGTGGGTAAATTCTTAAACTTAGCTGCTTTTATAGCCTTGCTCTTAGGCTGTATTGGTATCGCTAGTTCTGTGCATATTTATATTAAAGAAAAACTAAGTGCTATTGCTGTTTTAAAATGTATGGGAGCATCTAGGCTGCAAAGTTTTCTGATATTTCTTATTCAAATTGCCGGCATTGGACTTGTTGGCGGACTCATAGGTTCCTTGATAGGGGCAGCCATCCAAGAGATTTTTCCATACCTATTAAAAGATTTTTTACCTTTTACTATTGAGATGAATATTTCGGCACAGCCAATTCTAATTGGGGTATTCCTCGGTTTGTTTATGTCAGTTTTATTTGCACTATTGCCATTACTTCGTACTTGGTATGTTTCTCCATTGGAAGTCTTGCGCGTAGATGAGCATGCTACTCAAGAACCCATCTATATTAGACTTTTGGTATTTACCGCCATTTTAGCATTTCTATTTTTGTTTTCATTCTGGTTACTTGATGATGCTTTATACTCCTTGTTTTTTGTGGGAGCCACACTTCTTACTTTTGCTTTATTAACAGGGGTAGCTTTAGGTTTTATAAAAGCGATTAAACGTTTTTTTCCAACACGCTGGAGTTTTACGTTACGCCAAAGTTTGCTTAATTTATTTAGGCCTAACAATCAAACGGTTGTGCTGGTTGTAGCCATTGGTTTGGGTACCTTTTTAATGAGTACGTTATATTTTACCAAAGATATTCTAGTAGCAAAAACGGAAGTAGGACAGCGTACTGAAAATGTAAATATTATCATTTTAGATGTACAACCAGAACAGGTTGATGCTGTAGCCCAAAATATAAAGTCTAAAGATTTGCCTGTGCTTAACAACATTCCGTTAGTTACCATGCGGATGCATAGTATTAAAGGGCAGCTGGTAAATAAGTTGCGGCAGGATAGCACAAGACAAGTGCGCAGTTGGGTTTTGAACCACGAATTTAGGACTACGTATCGAGATTCACTCACGCCATCAGAAGAACTGCTCGAAGGTAAATGGACGCCCCGAATTGCGACTGGGGATCCTGTTGTTATTTCTATTTCAGATAACATAGCATCCGATGCCAATATTACTGTTGGTGATGCTGTAGTATTTAATGTACAAGGCGTTCTTATGGAAACTACAGTAGGGAGTATTCGCAAGGTAGATTGGGCACAGATACAACTCAACTTTTCCATCGTATTTCCTGAAGGTGTGCTAGAGAATGCACCTCAGTTTAATGTGTTTACCACGAGAGTGCCCGATGAAGCAAGTTCAGCAGCATTTCAGCGCGATTTAGTTGCAAACTTTCCTAATGTGTCTATTATAGATTTACGGCAAGTCTTCACCTTAGTAGAAGATATCTTGGACAAAGTTTCATGGATTATTAATTTTATGGCATTTTTTAGTATTCTCACAGGAATTATTGTATTGATTGGCTCTGTAAGAACTAGTAAATACCAACGTATCAAAGAGAGTGTGTTGCTCCGCACATTAGGGGCTAAAAACGCGCAGATTTTACAAATTTCGGCTTTTGAATACTTCTTTTTAGGATTGCTGGGTAGTTTGGTGGGCATTCTATTGGCATTGCTAAGTAGCTTGTGTTTGGCAGTGTTTGTGTTTAAAGAGCCTTTTGTACCCTCTATAATTCCGTTTTTGGTGTTTTTACCCGGAATTACGTTGTTGGTTTTAGCGATTGGTTTAAGTAATATTCAAACGGTTTTAAGGAGTTCTCCTTTAGAAGTATTGCGAAGAGAAAGATAGGGAGTTATCCTTTAAATTTTAGTACATTGAGTTAAATACCAAGATGAAAATATATCATGATTTGGGAATTAACTGTGAAAATCAAATAATTAGGCACCATGTAATTTGGACCATTAAAGCATAACTATGTTAACTATTTTATATGTATTTCAGATACCGTATGGCACTCGCAACCCGGATGACAATGGTCCTATTGATCTTTCAAGTCCGTTTGATGTCATTATGTATATTATCATGCCAGTATTAATGATTCTCTTATATATTTTCTGGAGGCGGAATAAAAAAAAGAACGGAAATTAATTAGTTTTCATTTTCTGTTTTTTATGCTTTTATGAGTAGAAATGAGAGTACCTAATCCAATACACACTAAAACCAGTCATAGTTAGGGTACAACCCTTATTAAAATTATTAAGAGATTCTGTTAAAAGTGCTGTTAAGTCCTTTGATCTATTATCCTTAAAAAATAAATCATGATATCTGGATGAAGAACGATTGTTATACGTAATTGTACGAGGAGAAATTTATTCTTAGCTTATTAAAAATCTTAAACTGTGATGTCTTTATCTGATTGCAGTGGAATGGTAAAAAAGATAGAAGTTCCTTCATTTTTAATGCTAGATACCCATAATTTACCGCCATTATTTTCTACCATCTCTTTACAGATAGAAAGGCCTAAACCTGTACCTTTTTCGTTATTGGTACCATAGGTAGATTTCATATGTTTTTTCTCGAAAAGCAAAGACTGGGTTTGTTGATCCATTCCAATACCATTATCTGCAACTTCTAATTGCAGTTCATTATCCTTTTCTAGTACATTGATGCTAATTTCACCCTTGGAGTTCGTAAATTTTATAGCGTTGCTAATAAGGTTTCTGATGATAATATTTAAGTGATTTGTATCACTAAAACTAAGGGTGTTTTCTGGTATTGTATTTATAATACTAATTTCTTTCTCTTGAGCTAAAGGACTTAGTACGGAAATAGTATTTCTAACTATAGTATGAATATCAACATTTAGTGGTTTTAATACGATTCCTTCCATTTGTGTTCTAGCCCAGACTAATAGATTGTTGAGCATTTCCGAAATACCTTGAATATCTCGTAATGCTTGCGGAAATAAAGTATTATAATCTTCTTTACTAATCGCTTCATTAGAAGTCATTTTCATAAGCATATAAAAGGAGTTTATAGGTCCTTTAAGATCATGTGCTATGATTGAGAATAGTTTGTCTTTTGTGGTATTAGATTCACTTAATTGAATTTCTCTTGTAAGTAAAATTTCTTGCTTCTCTTGTAAATTCTCTGTGTATTTTTTTTGAAGCTTATTGTTTCTATAGATTAGGATCAAAAATAATGAAGCTATAATAAGAGCAGCAATAGCGATATATACATAGTTTTTTTGCTTTGCTATGGCTTTTTGTTGTTTTTCGATTAATAATTTTTTCTGATTCTCAAATTCCGTTTTACTACGCAGAATGCCCAAACCCTTTTTAAATTTTTCGGTAGATTCTTTCTCGTATAAATCCATGTAGGCAGTTTGATAGCTATAGGCTAAATCATTTTGTCCTTTTTCATGATATATTTTCGATAACACTAAATTTGAATCTTTGATACTTAGAGCAATCTCTAGTTCAGTTGCAATAGCTAATCCTCTTAGGGCATATTGCTCAGCAAGCTCAATATTTTTAAGTCCTAAATGACATTTAGCTAAGGCATTATAGACTAAGGTATAGCCATACTTAAAATTTATTTCGTCACAAAGTTCTTCTGATAAACTTAACCACTTTAGGGCCTCACTATAATCATTTTGGATAAGTGCTATGGATCCTTTTTGTTCATAGCCGTGAGAAATCCAATCTTTTAAATGTTCTTTTTTGAAAAACTCAATACTATTATCAACCATAATATTTGCCTCTGTATCGTTTCCTATTTTTGAATATGCGGAAGCCATATTTATTTGCGTATACGCCAAAATTTCTTCGTTGTTATTATCTATATTTAATTGGCGTGCGATTTTAAGGAAAGCTAAGGCAGTTTCGTAATCATCATTCTCACTGTATATATTGGCTATATTCACATTAATACTCACCATCATATCCACATCCTTAGCTTCTTTAGCAACAGCTAGGGCTTCTAAAAATTTAGTGAGCGCTAGTGCTACTTTTCCTTGTAACCAATAATCTAGCCCCATGTTATTCAATGCTCTTAACTTTTCTCTACTTAAGTTATGAGTATTTGCAATTTTTAAGGCATTCATATTATACTCATAAGCCTTGTCTATTTCACCCTTTTCAAAATAGAAATATCCATAGGTAGATAGTGCTGTACTTTCTCCACTTTTATAATTAGTATCTAAACTTAATTGATATCCTTCCTTTAATAATAGCTCAGTACTATCTGTATTGGTCCGTATTTGAGATTTTGCCAGTTTAAGTATTAAATCTATGTACTCTGTATTCTGGGGTGTAAAATTTGCATTAGATCGGAGTTCATCTATTTTGGAAACCGTACTTTTTTCTTCCTGTGCCATTACTGTAGGCGCGCAACACATAACGAAAATAATAGTGATGATGAGTCGCTTATAGAAGAAAATGATATGTTCCATTACTTATAATTTTAGAAAATGTACGAACCTTTATGAACTGCTCATAATTTTTGTTGTGAATGAAATAGTTTTGGGTGCCAGCTATCAATTCTTGTTTTTTTTAGTACTGATATTGCCTTAGGGTATTGAAAACAAACCATTTAAAAGTTCTTTTTTAATAGTGATTGAATTCTATAGTTAAGGATAAAGGCGATATCTTGTCATCTCTTGGTTTATAGCGCAATGATTCAGCCCTAATAACCGGTGTCGTTCTTTAGCAGATCCGCGCTGTTTGAAAAGTATATTGAAATGCCTTACTTCTAGAAATTGTTGTGCTAGTTAAATTAATTTACGTTCTTACAAACTCTTTTTATCTTCCTTAATTTTTGTACTAAGAAAGGAAAGAGTATTTTAGGAAAAAGAGCTATTTTTTTATCTTAAATCTTATAGAATCGAATGAAAAATCAACCTTTAGATACGAACAGTTCACTTTCTGGAAATAAAGAAGTTGCAATGCTTCAAGAAGAAAAAGATAAAATAATTGAACGTCAATTGCGCTTTCAAGACCTATTGATTAGTATTTCTACGCAATACATCAACTCAGATTTATCAGATATAGATACTTTAATTAATGATTCGTTAAAGCAGATAGGGGAGTTTGTAGCGTCTGATCGGAGTTATATTTTTTCCTATGATTTTGTAAATAGAACAGCTTCCAATACCTATGAGTGGTGTTCTGATGGGGTGGAGCCCGAGATTGATAATCTACAAAATATCCCTACGGATTACATCACTCAATGGCTTGAAGCACATCAAAACGGAGAGGCTTTCTACGTAGAAGACGTCAGCCTCTTACCAGAAGATGGGGAACAAGGTTTACGTGCCATACTGGAACCACAAGGTATTAAGAGCTTAATTGTAATACCAAAGATTAAAAACAATGAATTAATTGGTTTTGTTGGTTTTGATGCTGTTCAAAAGATAAATAAGTACACCGATAATGAAAAAGAGATTCTTTTTGTTTTTGCAAATATGCTTGTAAATGTTATTCAGCGAAAAGAGAACGAAGAACAAATAAAAGCGCAAGAAGAAAAGAAAGAAGAATTATTAAAAAACTTATCTATACAGAATCAAGAATTGAATGAATATGCGCATGTGGTGTCTCATGATTTAAAAGCACCGCTGATCAACATTCATACCTTGATTGGCTGGTTTATGGAAGATCGTAAGGAGACTTTAGGAGAAGAACTCTTAAACCCTCTAAACCAAGTTTTGTTTAATGTAGAACGAATGGATTTTCTAATTAAAGGAATATTAGATTATTCCACCATAGATAGATTGGAATCTCAAGATGCACAGATAGATTTTAATGTGATGTTGAAAGAAGTGCTAGAAACCATGCTCGTTCCTGATACAACTACAATTACAATCCAAGAAAATTTACCTACGCTTTATGGTAATGCATGGCGCTATAAGCAAATTTTTCAAAATTTAATTCAGAATGCTGTTCGTTATACAGACAAGGAGCAGGGGAGTATTGAAGTTGGATTTGTTGAAAAGGGCGATTTTTATGAGTTTTTTGTAAAAGACAACGGAATAGGTATTAAAGCAGATTACTTTGAAAGAATCTTCAAAATTTTCACCAAATTAGAAAGTACAGGATCTTCTTCTGGTATAGGCCTTTCTATTGTGAAAAAAATAGTAACGTTTTACAAAGGTTCTATTTGGTTAGAAAGCCAAGAAGGTGCGGGTACTACCTTCTATTTTACACTTTTAAAGACAAAATAGAAATGGCATAATTAAAGCTTCTTAGATTTTAAAAATTGTTAAGCTTTTCTCATGGGATTAAAACTTACAAACGCCACAGTATATAAAAAAAGCAAGAGTAAATACCAAGTATTAGAAACTAGGTCTAGGTAATCTATTTTTCCTTTTGAGAAACTCAAAATCATCAAGACTTGGGCACCATATGGTAATAAACCTTGAATAATACAGGCGAAAATATCCAAAATTGAGGCTGTTTTTTTCGAGTCTAAACCATACTCATCATTTATAGTTTTGGCAATAGGGCCAGCAATAATAATAGAAACGGTGTTATTCGCAATAGCCATATTAATAGTACTTACCAAGCCTGCTATTCCTAACTGTGCTGTTTTTTTATTTTTGATTAGTTTTTTGATGTGTACTAGTATAAAATTGATACCTCCATTTTTTTCCACCAATGCAGCCAATCCTCCTGTGAGTAAAGACAACAAGAATATTTCTGTCATATTGGTAAATCCACCGTATGCAATTTTCGTGGAGGCTATTAAGGTAAAATCGCCATCAAAAATCCCCAGAAGTACAGCAAAAATGGTACCTACCAGTAAGGTTGCAAATACATTTACGCCAACAATAGAAAGGATAATAACCAATACATAGGGGGCTATTTTAAGGACCGAATAACTGTAAATAGCAGTGGCTGTTTCATCAGTTTTTAGCCCTAATCCCTGAAAAACTAAAATAGCAATGGTAAATAAGGCAGCAGGAACGGCAATTTTAATATTCTGTTTAAACTTATCACTCATCTTGCAGCCCAGAGATTGTGTTGCGGCTATGGTAGTATCAGAGATTACAGACAAGTTGTCTCCAAACATGCTCCCACCTAATAATGCCCCACACAAAATGGCTAAATCTGCATTACTTTTATCGGCAAAACCTACAACAATGGGTGCTAATGCCACAATAGCGCCTACAGAAGTACCGGTAGAAACCGATAAAAAACTAGCGATCATAAAGATACCCACATAGATATATTGTAGTGCAATATAATCTAAGCCAAGATTTACAATAGCAGCTACACTACCTGTTTCATTGGTAATTGCTGCGAATGCCCCGGCCAATAAATAGATAAGGCACATGGTTAATATTTTATCATCCCCACAGCCTTTGAGTAAGGTTTTTATTTTTGAATCTATAGATTGTCTAAAGAGAACAAAAGCAACGATTATACCTGCAATAACCGCAATTGGAGCCGGTAGCGCATAAAAATCATTTTGATAAATACCCACGCCTAAAAACGTAAAAACAAATACGAATAGGGGAATTAATGCAGAAAATTTAGGAATGCGTTCTTTTTGATGTGCCATCTGATTGTATACTAAAAAAAAAGGAATAGCAGCAAATAAATAGAAATATGAATTAACATTTGTTCCAAGTAATTGGCTTATCTCTTTAGCACCTTGCTCGTTAGTGCAGGTTGCTATCTCTTTTTTTGAGATTCTTGATAATTATTTTAAGGCGGCAAATTTAGGGTATAAAAGGAGAATTAAAACTAAAAATATGTTAATTAATATGCGGTATCTTTTTCTTATTAGCAGAGGTGATGAAACTATGGCGTAAAAAAAAAACCTGCCCTTTATGAAAGGGCAGGTTTTTATGACAATACGTACTATGAAGTATGTTGTTATTCTTTAGAAGCCGAAGGCTTGAATTTGTACGTGATACCAAAATTAATTCCGAAAGAAGAATAAGGTACTTTTTGCGATAATTTTTTAGTAGTATCCGTATCGCTACTTGATAAGTTATCTACATAAGTTGTTTTTTTATTGGTTCCTTCAGGTAAGTTATCTATAGAAAACACACCAGGAGCAGCAACAGTTCCGTCCGGTAAAACGATATCCGTATTAAATTCTGAAATCTCAGAATCTTTACGCTTTAAGCTAATCCCATAATATTCAGCTTCAGCAAAAAGGCTAAGGTTTGGAGTCAATTCATAGTTATATCCAAGAGCAGCAACAAAGCCTAGAGGAAAATGTCCATGAAAATCTTCTTTATAATTTGTTTCTGAATATGATCCAGAAGGTAAATTTTGTGCTTGTGCCTCTTCATCAGTAAATACAGCCTTGTTATAGACTACAGCTTCTGTTTTACCAGCAACTTTGAACAAACCACCTATACGTCCAAAAACATTATTATTAAATTTGTATACTAATGAAGCAGACCCTCCAAAAGCACGTGCTCTGGCAATAGCATTTACTTGTTGACTTGTAGAATTTACAACCGTAATATCTTGGTCAGATCCATTTAAATACCCTAAACTAACGTCTGCTCCAAAAGTGTCATTAAAAAAATACGTACCTCTTATTTGAAAATTCACACCTTCTCCGTAACTCCCGTAAGAGTTCTCAACATTTGCTCCTGTTTCAGAAACTGTAGTTACGGTACCCAATTTCATTCCGGCACTACCCACTGCATATCCAGTACTGGCAGAAACTTGAAATTGACTGAATGCTGAACTTGTCATTAGTATCGCAGTAAGCGCTATAAAAATATGTTTCATAAAATTTGATTTTAGTTTTTAAATTAATTTTTAAAAATTATTTATTGAGTTTTAATTTTGGGTAAATATACTTTTTTTTGCGTGTTGCAATAGTTAAAATCAGTGTAAGAATTAGTTTACTTTACAAAGTTTTAACTTTTTTTAAAACTATCTATGTATCGTTCAATTACTTAGCGGTTTTATTTCTTAGACCTGGATGAATCAGTAAATGTTAAATTGAAGGAATAGTACGTATAAATGTTGATGTATACGCACCGAGTTTGCAGCGTATAGAAAATTAGTCATAGAATTTATAGCCTTTTTTATTCATTTACTCGTTCAAATCCGTTGATAGTTTCTTTGAGTTTTATATATTTAAAATCTAAAAATGTAGATAGGTTGAAATTAGTACAACAAAAGAAACTCTATTTTTCTGAAGGAAAATCGGATAAGGTTTATGAAGTAGATCTTTGTGAAAACCAAGATTTATTTGTAGTAAACTTCAGGTACGGGAGGCGAGGCGCACAATTACGAGAAGGTACCAAAACTGTTTTTCCGGTAGCTTATGACGAGGCTTATAAAATTTTTAATGCACTTGTTGATAGTAAAGAAAAAAAAGGATACTCGGATACGGTACTGGAAGAAGTATCGGCAGCATCTTCTAAGATTCCAAGCTCTTCTGTAAATACGATTAGAGAAGAAACCATCTTAAAATATTTGCAGCAAGCTTTAACCCATACCTATACAAGGAACTGGAAGATATCGCGAATTATTTTAAGAGCAGGAACCTTAAAAATGGCAACGGCTTCAGAGTTGATTGCTCAATTTTTAACAGCAACGGATGAATTTCAACAGCATAATGCCATAACTGTATTAACATCCTTTGAAAATACTACTTATACCCAAAAAATAGTAGAAGTATTTAAACAACATGCTTTTAAAACAATAGCGGGTAGAGCGGCATGTGCCTATATTTTAAAGTATGGAAATACGCTCGACCAAGAAGTTATTCATACCGAAGTTTCTAAGTATATCTCTGAGGATCAGATAAATTCTTTACCCATGCAATTTATTAATGGGACTAGGGTAGATGCTTCATTTCTTTACTATGCGTATGTTTTTGCTCACAGCAATGAGTCTTTACGTCACAATATATATCAGCTATTAGATAAAATAGATTTGAAGGTTAATGTATTTAAGTCTATTAGATACATATATAGAACAACACAAATTACCAATGACATTTTGTTCTTTGCGTTACTTTCCAAGCGTATAGCAGTAAGTAAACCTGGATATACATCGGACTATATTTACAGTAATGATTCTTGGGTACTAGCAATAGATGAAAAGAAAAAAAAGAATCCTTCTATAGCTTTTTCAACTAAAACTAAAAACTATTTCAATAAAGCCTCCTATAAAAAAGTGTATGAGTTAAGTACTGGAAATACAGAGGCTTATATTCAATATGCAACAGAGACCTTATGTGCTTTAAATGAAGAGGAAGATAAAGCAAAGCGAGAAATAGAATATGCATACAACTATGATTCCTATACGGGTCGATATATTTCGGAGAAAAGAATTTTCCCTAAATATCATAACTACCTAGCCTTAATGTACATTTTGTATGGAAACTCATCAAGAGTGCAGCATTTAAAAAATAAATGGTATTATGTTGATGAAATTCAAACAGATAGCCCTAGAGAAGAAGCGCTATCTAGTGTATGGGATACAAAACCAGATCAGGTAAAAAGCATTTTAGCCAACGCTAAAAGTACGATTGCAGTAGATTTTTCATTGCGTATCATAAAAGATAATCCACATTTTTTAGATGTAATTGATGATGATTTGATGGCGAAGTTGGTAGGTCATTACCATCCA
Organism: Cellulophaga algicola DSM 14237; assembly: GCF_000186265.1. Taxonomy (NCBI): domain Bacteria; kingdom Pseudomonadati; phylum Bacteroidota; class Flavobacteriia; order Flavobacteriales; family Flavobacteriaceae; genus Paracellulophaga; species Paracellulophaga algicola. The sequence goes on along the minus strand of NC_014934.1, from coordinate 4,450,327 downwards.
AAGGTATTAGATTTAATTCTGGACATTTTAGAAAAAAAGTATAAAATTCAGCAACCAGAAGAGGCTATTTTATTGGCACTTTTGAAATCTAAAAATGAAAAGGGAATTCAATTAGGCTTGAGTTGGTTAAAAACATACGAACGGAATTATTTTAATAATAAGCACTTTATTGAAGCGCTATTACTCAGTAATGCCGTTGAAGTGATCGCTTATTTAAAAAGCGTATTTCAATATAATGTTCCCTATAATCACCCTATCCAAATTACGAGCTTACAACCGTTGTTTGAAGCGATAAATATATTTGATGAGGATTTTTTGATTGCGGTTAATGAGCTGATTGGTGATACAGAATTTGGTAAACTTTTAAGTGAAACACCTTCCTATAAAATTTCAGAATTATCTAATTCTAATCTCATAACCAACAAGTTATTTGCACTCAATCTGGCAAAGTACAATAGCGTACCTGCTTACGAGTTATTTAAAGATTCTTTCGAGGATTATATCAATTCGGATAAAGCAACACTCCGAAAAGCCGGAATTGCATTGTTAGCTCATTTTCCGGATGATTTTTTAGTGAAGAATAAACAAGATATTGTAGGGTTTTTATTTTCTGAATTTCAGGAAAATTCACCTCCTTAAAACGTTTTAGAGCTTTGATTTATCAAATAGAAAAAGATGGAATTAAGGGCAAAACATGGAATGGCGGAGCCAATGTCCTGGCAGAAATAGACGGGTACGCTAATTTTATATTTCAGATAGATCAAGAGAAGGGCCGGGGCTTTAAAGAGCGTGTAGCAAAAATATTAGCACAACATAATTATATAGAAAAACACATTGTCACCTATGCAAAAGAAAAGGTTGTTGTGGAAAGTACTATGGAAACAAAACCAAAAGACACCTTCTTAAAAAAGCTATTTTCTATATTTAAAAAGTAATTTTTTTTTTTGAGTGATAGGTCATCGCTTTCTTTTCGATAGGTATAAATCTAAGCATAATACTAAGATTTAATTCCTTATTTTCGTGCTATATCCTATAGCATTTACCCAACGCATGGCCTACGAAAAGGAACATAAAGATCTTCTAAACTTATCCAATCAAAACCTAAAAGAGGTTCCGAAAAGTATTCTGAAGAATCTTAAATTAAGAGAACTTAATTTAAGTAATAATCAGCTAACAGAGCTACCAGACTTTATTACAGAATTAAAATATTTAGAAGTTTTAAATCTTCGCGGTAACAATTTTACTAATGTTCCAGAACTACTGCTTCAATTTAAGTATCTGAAAACACTCTCGCTCTCAGAAAATCAGTTCAAAATTATCCCTGAAACTCTCAAGGCATTAACAAACCTAAAGGAATTTGATTTTGGTGCTAATCCTTTAGTGGAATTTCCACAGTGGATTGATACGCTATATGCTCTAAAAGATTTGGGAATTTTTAATCTTAAATTAAAGCAGGTACCCGAAGTGGTTACACGTATCAAGTACTTAGAAGTGCTGTCTTTAGATGGTAATCAACTAGAAAGCCTACCAGAAAATTTCGCTAATTTGAGGTATTTAAAGGAGCTATGGGCAGCGGACAATTGCTTTGAGTATTTACCTGAAAATTTTGGTAAGCTGCATCAATTGGAAAAAATCAATTTCGGGAATGGTCAATTAAAATGCCTACCGGAATCTATTGGTGAGCTAAGGAGATTAGATTGGCTAAGTGTTGATGAAAATAAGCTTCAAGAATTACCAAGCACTATTGGATTGCTGCATAGCTTAACCTTTTTAGATATTAGTTATAATAAGATAACTAGCTTCCCAAGTTCTTTTTTTAGATTACATAGGGAAAGTTTAGAAATTTGGTTCAATGGTAATTTGTATACGGAAGAAACTAAAGTTCTCCTCAAGAATGCTTTTCCCGGTATTGATGAGGATGATCTGGAGGAAGAAGATCCTGAATCAGAAGAATATAAGCACCTAGAAGATACATTTGGAACTGGACTAAATAATTCAGGGGCTTCAGAATTGGATGCTATTGGTTCTGAGACGAGTAGCGGCTTTAGCACCTTAGCACTGTTTATCGGAGGAATTATTTTTTTAGGTATCATCGTGTTTTTTACCGTAGTGCTACGTAAAAAAGATCCTATCATCGAAGCTCATAATGAAGCTGTTGAAGCCTATAATGAAGTAGTGACTAGCTATGAACAGCACCGAGATAATATCCTTAAAAATAACAAGACAATTTTGGTGTATACCAATGATACAACTTTATTAGAAGCATATATTAGTCCTAATATAGACGTATATAAAAACCCGTATGCTCCTTCTTACAATAACATACAATCTAAAACGGATGCACTTATTGAACTATTGAATGACAAGAGTTTAGGGTACCAGGTGGTGTTAGATAACGGTAGGGTACGATTAATACAAGGGTATTTCTATGACTCTGTGTTTCCACCAGGAACTATGAAAAAATACCGTCTTTTGGCAGATTATAAAATGTCAGATAAAGAAAAAGGACACAAGAAAAAAAACATAGCTAAGTATCCTTATATGGAATCCATTAAAAAAACGGATACTGTATTTAACACAGAAGGGGCGGTGCTTAGCCATGAGGAACTCGTCAATAGAAAAATGAACTCTGGGATTCATAGATTAATGGCACCCTTAATAGACTTAGATAATGAGGAATACCATTTTTATTTTTCGCCGTACGATAATAATTATTCTAAGCAAGAATTTTTAGAAGCCATCGAAGATTTCAAAGTTATGTTTCTAAAAGAGCACAAAAAGAGAGATTTAGGCAGGCTACAAGAAATAGCTATAAAAATTAACTAATACGAACAGTGGCACCTACAGAAGTAAGTTATGCAACTTATTTTAGAGTTTTTGTATTTCGCAAAAAGGATGATAAATGGGCGGCTTAGTGATGAATAAAAGCACTGGTAATCATGTCAAATTAGCTACCTGTGTAATTGTAATTATTGAAAATGATGCCCTAATTAGACCTTTAATGGAGCCTTTCTACTGTGTTCTGTTTTCAGAGTGATCACGAATACCTGATATTGACCACTAAAAAGCGCACTCTTCTGGTAAAGGGTTGACGGTAGCAAGGCTTTGCGCAAAATCATCACCTAAGCTAGTTTCTTTAAACCCTGAATTAACTGTTCCAATAAACGCTTTGGTGCCATAACCAGAGGTATTCATATGAGCTCTAATAATAACCACTTGATCACTCAATATGTTAATCGTTCCTCCAGATCTATGAAATGGTTGCTCATTAACGTGGCTGTGCCCTAAAATTCTACGATATAAAAGTTCCCCATCTTCTGTAACTACTTCCCACCAATTTGCATATTGATTGCACCCGGTATCTGGACTAGAAATCCCTACACTAAAAGTGTAATTGGTTTCTTTTCCGGAGGAGATAACACTCACTATACGTGCCATTTCATCAATAGCAATGAATCCATCTTCTTCATTAATTGTTACAGAATTATTGGTGTTACAAGCACTAAGAACAGCAATGGTCATTAGAAATAAAGAGAATACTATTTTCATTTTTTTCATTTGTGTTTAAAGTTAGGCTATTATTTATCGCTACAGAATTAATTAAATATAGTTGTAATATGCTGACTTTTGCGACGTTTGTCTAAAATGAGTACATAAGTATCTTTATTTAGATTAAAGCGTAATTTCATAGCTCTAAAACTTTTAAAAAAGTAATAATTATAATATGAAAGGATATAAAAAGCCTAATAGTGTTGTAGCATGGGGGTTTGGAATAGCATTGTTATTGGCAATACCTGTTCTAGTACCCGTAATTTTGTCTTTATTTTCAAATGATTCAATGTTTAAAAAAGGAGTTTTGGTTTATATATTACCAGGATTAATCTATTTTCTATATGTACTATTGGTGGTTAGAAATTATTACAGCGCACAGGTTGCTAAAAAACTTAAAAATTTAGAGGAGTATACGCTGGTTATTGATGAGATGGTTTCAGAAACTATGAAAACTTCTGTTTTCCATTCGTTATTTAGTCCTAAAAGTGGTTTACAAGAATATTACTTTATTTTTTATACTAAGGAATATGATAAATATATACACGTAAGTTCAATAGCTATAGTTCCTAATTATGCGGCTGTATCTTTAAAGTCTTGGGAACATTTACCTATAAAAATTTATATAGACCCCAAAGAATTAAATGATCCTAAAAAAGGAAAAAGTAAAAAAAAGATAGATAAAAATACACTAAGAACTTTTAGATTTTTTAAAGGTTCTTATAATTTAGAAGCTAATTATCGATACAGTCTATCAGAAGTTATTGCAAAGAGAAAGTACTTTATGAGTGTCCTTATAGTAGTGCCTTTTTTTATACTATGCATGTATTTATTCAAGGTAATTCTTGCTCTCAAAATTTAATTCAAGTAGTAATAGTAAAAAGTATTATGCCATTATTCATATAAATTACATGAAAGATAAAATTTTTAAGTTTGAATCTCTTGCCAGTTTTAGCTTCTATTATCTAGCAGTCATTCCTTTAGTAATTCTTATATATCTTATTTTTTTAATTATTTACTGTATACTACCAACTGTTTTAGTTGTTGGTATTCTTGGGAGTATGGGTATTCTAGCGATTTTTGGTTATCTATATGAAAAACTGTGTTTAAAAGATGTTACGATCAATATCACTGAATCAGATAGGATTATCATAGATTTTGATAAAGGAGGAACTTTCGATTTTAAGATGGATCAATTGCAAGCTTTTTACAGCTATGATATACAGTCTAACCTGCGAAATGATGTAAGAATTTTTTTAATCTTCGAATTTGAAAATGAGAAAGTAAGACTCTTTGAGATAGCAAAGGGACATGATTTTGAGGTAGCCACTTTAAAAACAATTATTTCATTGTTAAAGCAGCGGTATGAATTTAGAGTTACCAAAAAGTCTAAGAAGTATTTTAATTTTATTTATAAAGAATGGGAAATTTATAAGTATGAGAAAATAGAAGCTAAAACCGTTTAATTCTGAACCTGTCAGGTATGTCAATAAGATCATACTACAAACTGTAATTTATATTGGAATAATTACCTTTTAAAACTTTGGCTACTGTTTTAGAAACGATCAGGATACAATGAATAAACCCTCTTATTGCAAAGCGAAAGTAAGAGGGTTGTAAAATAGTGGTATTCTTATATCAAGAAACCTATGTAAAATATGCGTGTTGCCTTTATATTAATAGGCAACCTCTCCGCGAGAAGGATAATCTTCAGTAATAACAAATTCTACCGATTTAAGAAACGAGCGTAAATGTGGGCGACCAAAAGGTTCTGAATTAATAGCAACATAATATACCTCATTATTCGGGCGAATTAAAAATAAACTAGGTTCTGAAAACAAATCTGGTTCTTTACCTTTTATTCCTTTAGATAAATATAAACCCCATGTTTTGGCTTGTGCTTCTATAAGACCGTAACCCAATGGTATATCTGCAACATCCCATTCTTTTTTAGAGGTTCTAGCACGAGCTTCTGAGTCCATACTCACCGTTATAATTTCTACTCCTAAGTCTAAATATTTAGATTTTAATTTTTGTAATTCTTCCGTATAGTTTTTACAAACAGGGCAATGGAGACCTCTGTAAAAAACTAGCATAGTAAACTTTTCAGGGCTTTGCGCTACAAGATTCTAGGTACCACCTTCTATTAAATTGAAGTTTAATGCTGGGGCTTGTTGTTTTGGTCTAATCATGAGGTAAACTATTAAAAATAAGGCATCAATAGGATACCTCTTCTATTATCCAGTTACTTGTTTTGTAACTATTTAAATAGTTTTTTAGTGCCTTAACATTAATCTATGTGTACACTGAAATTGGTGAAATATTAAAATCAATTTATATTTTCAGCGCTTTGTACGGCAATTTTGGCCTTTGGTAAAATAAGGATAAAAGTTGTTCCTTTGCCACTGCCTTCTGATGTTGCTGTTATGGTTCCGCCATGAGAAGTTACAATTTGTTTTACCATATAAAGACCTAGGCCAGTTCCTTTTACATTGTCATGAAAACGTTCAAAAGGCGTGAATAATCTTTTTAAAGCTCGCTCATTCATTCCTGATCCATTATCACGTATCAAAAAACGATTTGTATCACCGTTGTCCTCAAAATCTACAGAGATTGTAGGATTTGGTTGATTCCCCATATATTTAATAGCATTATCTAGAAAGTTACCAAATACTTGAATGATCCTTTTGCGATCTCCAAATATTTCAGGTAAATTCTGGGCAATATTAAGTTCAATGTTTTCCGTACTAAGCTTCACCTTAATAAGATCCCGTGTTAAATTCAATATTTCATTGGTTTCTAATAGTTCATTTTTGTTTTCAATTTTACCTAATCTTGCAATTTCAGTAATATCGGCAATCAATTCGCTCATATTATTACAGGAAATATCTATCAAACTTAAATACTCTTTTATATCCGGAAAATCTTCCAATTTAATTTCTAATGGAATAAGACCAGCAATTCCTTTAATATTATTTAAGGGGCTTTTTAAATCATGAGAAACGGCAAACGTAAAGCGTTGAATTTCCTTGTTTTTTGAGTCCAAATTAGTTGCAGCTTCTACAAGTTTATCTTTTTGAAATAACAACTCTTTAGTCCGTTCCGCTACTTTTTGCTCCAACATTTGTTGGTTTTCTTTAAAAGTTTTTATTTTAATTTGATAAGCAATATAGAAGAAAAGAAAAACTAGTGCTACTATTAATAACTGGAACCACCATGTTTTCCAATAGGGAGGGGAAATGGTAATATGTAGATTCAATTCATTATCTACCCAAACTCCGTCAGCATTGGTCGATTTAATTTTCAACATATATTCTCCTGGATTTAGGTTTGTATACGTTGCACTAGGATTGTTCCCAACATAGTTCCAGTCTTTTTCAAAACCATCTAGATAAAAAGCATAATTAACACTTTCAGGGTGGCGAAAGGTAAGAGCCTTAAAATCAAAGTTAATTACAGATTGATCGTAGTTAAAGGTTAGGGAATCTACTAGACTAATATCTTTCTTTAAAACTCCAAAATCATCATTAGGTTTTACAGGAGTATTAAATATTTTGAGCTCTGAAATAAACAAAGTAAGTTTATCTTTTTGTTTTTCAACAGCATCGGCCGTAAATATGTTAAACCCATTAATACCACCAAATAAATATTCGCCTTTACTCGTAATTAGAGAGGAACTCGCTATAAATTCCTTAGACTGGATCCCATCACCCACATCATAATTAATTGTTTTTCCTGTACTGGTATTATACCTACTAATACCGTCTTCTGTACTTAGCCATAAATGTTTATTCTTATCATCTATAATCCCTTTAATAGCATCATTTTTAAGTCCATCTAATTCTGTGATAGTTTCAAATGAATCACTTTCAGGTATATATTTGTTAAGACCTCCTTGCGTACCTACCCAAATGGTATTATCACTATCTTGGATAATGGTATTGATGAAATCATTGCTTAATGACTTTTTACTATGATAATGAACTCTTTCCCAAGTGCCATCATTTTCTGTCAACTTAAATAAACCAGAATTTAGGGTGCCAATCCAAATAGCTTCAGTATTATCTTCGAATATTTGATACATTGAATTAATTTCCCTGTCCTCCAATTCAGATATAAGACTAATATTCTCATTTTTATTTGTTTGTGGATCAAATACTTGTACCCCTGCAAAATAATTGATAACCCAGATTCTGCCTTTTTTATCCTTTAAAAGATCAACTATTATATTTGATTTTAAAAATGAATTTTGGGTATTTAATTCCTTAAATTTCTTAGTTTCCGTATTAAAAATGGTAATACCGTTTGTCCATGTACCCACCCACAATTCATTTTTTTTTGTTTGCAGTAAGGATAGCACCACGTCGCTACCAAAGTTCTTATCACGTAATGAATAATGTTCAAAGGTATCTAAAGTTCTATTCCAATAATTTAACCCACCGCCATCAGTTCCAATCCATAGATTTCCGTTAGTATCCTCACTAAAACAATTTATTAGTTTATTACTTAAAGATTCAGGATTAAAGGGGTCAGAATTTATGTGTTTAAATTTATAGAATTCCGGGTCATAAAAATTAAGGCCACTTTTGTAAGGAGCTACCCACATAACACCATTTCGGGTACATAAAAGCGCCCAAATGGAATTACCGGAAATTGAATTTGGACGCGTATCATTGTATTCTATGTGTCGTAAACGCTCTAAATTTTCAGTATAGATATACAAGCCATTATTTTCAGTACCCACCCACAATTCATCATTATGACTCCTTGCTAAAGAACGTATGCTAAAGCCTGGGCTTACTTCTGTTTTTTTGGTAAGTAGTTCAGAACTTGCATTTATGTTCAATTCAATTAATTCTCCGTTACTGGTACCCAATAAAAAATTGTTTGTCTCCAATAATAAAGAAGTAACAATCTCTGCAGTTGCCTTAATTTCACTAAGTATTTCAAAATCCTTAGTTAACACAAAAATATTATAGGTAGAAATAACCAATATCCGTTTATCATCTAAAGGATGAACTTTTATAATTTTGTTAATCCTTCTATTTTCAATTTTTACATGGTCATTAGGTAGTATAAAGTTTTTTAATTCTCCCGTTTCTGGTTGATACCTATATAAGCCGTTCGTACCCGTACCCAACCATAGCACCCCATCTATTTTTGTTATTGATTCAAAACTTAAGGATTCAATCTTCTTTGCTTCACTTTTAAAAGGGTAAGGGGTTACGATATTTAAATTACGGTTATACTGACTTAGACCATGGTTTGTGCCAATTAACAAGTTTTCATTATCCTCATATAAAGAGACTATGTATTCATGGCTAAGGCCTATTTTACCATCTAAAGTTGTATTATATATTTCAATGTCTTTTCCATCATACCTATTCAGGCCATTTCTCGTTCCAATCCACATAAAACCAAAGCTGTCTTCTAATAAAACTGTAGCCGAACTGTTTGATATTCCATCATTAATATGATGAAAAGTAAAAGGCTCATTATGTTGTGCTTGCACCCTACAAATGGAAATAAAAATACTGAGAAATAGAAGATTTTTAAAAAAATAATTTGGCAACATGTCTGACCTTTAAAGATATACTTAAATTAAACGCAATTAAAAGTAAGAAATTACTTTCAGCAGTAATTTAAAGTTAAATTTTTTAGTTTTAATAAAAAAGCACTTAAAATTTAAACTAATTTGGTTGGCTCTGGAATAAAATTATATATTTTTCTACTATAGAATGCAGTCTTTTAACTTAATACATACTATATGCCCTCGTTTTAGTATTGTATTTTCTTGATAATTGTATTCACGTTGATTATAAATGGATACTTTTTTTAACCTAATAAATATATGTACTTGTTTGTTAGCTATTTTAGGACGAAAAATGAGTTATTTATTATGCATAAAATCTATTAGAGTAGGATAGGTGCACACAGGTAAAATATCTACTCCAGAAGATTTAAGACTAAAATCTCACTATTTCTTTCGTTCCTAAAATTTATACAAACTATGATAGTAAACATTTACCCACTTTTACCATGAGGGCTCTTAAGTATAGGATAACTAATTTACTTTTTTCTAAATAAAAATAAAAATAGCAGCATATACTAAATTTGGCAACTTTAAATTCTGTTGTAAAAAAACACTTCTTTTTTCAACTACTAATCAGAATCGAGGAGTCAAGTTCTAAAAATAAATGCTTTTATTATTTATTCCTTAACTAAATATTTTTCAACTAGAGTATTGTCATATTCAGTGGCAATACTTAAAGCTGTTTTTCCATTGGTACTATATTGTTTTTTTGCTCCCCATGCAATAAGTTGTTCTGTGATGGCAAGGCTTTTTTCCTGAGTCTTGATTTGGCTAGTACCAAAGTTTTCGGATAATGTCGAATTTAAAACGATGCTACCACCAAACTCTTTTAAAGTCTCACCAAGAGCCAACATATCTTCAGAATAAATGGCAGCTATCATAAGAGGAGAATAATTTTTTAAAGCGCCTAATTTCGCTTTTAACTCAATGTCTGCTTTATTATCATACAATAGTTTAAGCAAAGGAAGGTTACCATGAATAGATGCCATATGTATAGCAGCAAGACCTGTCTCTATATTAATATGATTAATAGAAGCTCCATTATCCAGTAAAAGTTGACAAATGTCTACATCTGAAACAAAGGGAAAAATAGCTTCAATAGTAATTTGGTCCACTAGTTTATTTTCTAAGATATATTTAATTGTTTCTATATTACTATCTTCACAAGCCGTTTTAAAATCCTCATTGGTAATTTTAAACCCTTGATTTTCAATAAGATATTTCGTAATTTCTATATTGTTATTTGCTAAACTCAATTTAAGAAGATTCCAATCGTTTATCGTTGGTAGTTCCATATTAGCTCCATTTTCTATTAAAAAGATAGCCTGTTCATTTTCCTCATGCATAATTGCTATGTGCAATGGAGTTGTGCCAGAGTTTGTAGCATCTATACTTGCGCCATGTTTTAGTAACGCTTCTGTTATTTTTATATTAGATTGGTCGGCAGCATAATGAATCGCAAAGTAATCATTATTAGAATTTTGATAATTTGCATTCATACCAGCTTCTAATAATAATTCAACAATATCATTTTTTGATTTTCCTATGGCTAGAGTTAACGCATTGTTACTATCACTATCTGTATAATTTAAATCGCTACGTGGTATTAGAAATTTAGCCACGCGATCAGATTCTGCGACAATAGCGTATAATAATGGATTGTATTCCTCATTATACGTAAAGCTATCTAACGGAACTTTCTCTATAATTTGCTCTACACCAATAACGTTATCATTATCAATGGCAGTGAACATACCTTTTGGGGTGTAGTCTGTACATGAAAATAGGGTTAAAAATAGTGCGATTAAAGTTCCTGTTTGTAGTATTCTATTTTTAGTCATCAATTGGTTTTTAGTGATTGGAATTTTATACTTTTTTATTGTTATAAACTATTTTAAGAGGCAATATTTTTAATCAAAAAAAAATATAATGCTACTAAAATTGAGTTTAAAATCTTAATTTTATTTAATTCAACGCTAAAAGTTGTTCTAAATTATAGCTATAAATAATATTACGCGAATTTTTGTTAAGAATAGAAGAAATAACCTATAACTTACTTCTTTTATATTGAAAAACTAAGTTTCTTATCTTTTACTTGGGAACAAATTTGCAATACTATGTGTTTTAAAATTACTAGAATTTATCACAAAATAGAGGCATCAGTTTTATGTTTAATTACGGTTTACAACTATTGAAAATCTCATTGATTCTATAACTTTATAAGTAGTAGAACTTACTTTAAGCCGTCTTTGAAATCTTTTTCTGTATCAATGCTTCCATCTTTATGATAAGTACTCCATACCCCAATTTTAATACTCGTGTATCTTCCAAATAAATCTGGCTTATCTATAAATTTATAGGTTCCTTTTACTTTTAAAGCTCCATTTTCATAGTATGATTTCCATATGCCAATAGGTTGATCATTTTTATATTCACCTAATGATTCAAGCGTACCATCTTTATAATATGATTTCCACACACCAGTATTTAAAAATATCAAATCAGACAATTCAGCTACTCTTTTAGAAGTTTGCGAGGTATCTACCACTACCATTCCTTGAGCAAATAGTGCTCCACTCGCATAGGTTACGGTTCTTTCTAAGGTGTATGGTTTTTTCTGTTTATTAACTACAAAACCTTTATCCTCAATTTTTAATTCTTTTTCGTTGTATTGAAATTGTTCTACGTAGGTTGTATCATTTTTCATTTTTAAAGCATACTTAACCCGCTTTTTATCGTCATAAGCAATAAGTCCAATTTTCTTTTTATTTTTAAACTCCCTTTCAAAAGTTAAAACACCATACTTGTACATTTTTCAGCGACTAGTGTGCCATCAAAATATTTTTTTTCAGAAGATATTGTACCATGATCATAGTCATTTAGGTATCCTTCTCCAGAGAAGTTGGTTTCTCCACCACAAGAATAGTCGGGCACGTTACTCCCTTTTCTTGATAGTGTTCCATCGTCATCATAATACAAAGCAAATTCTTGGTTTAAAATCTTATTGTTAGCTAGATAGGTAAGGCTGCAAACCATATTTCCCATTTCATCTCGTGTCACCCAAGCACCAAACTTAGCTCCATTCTTATAAGCACCTTTTTTTTTGATTAGGTTCTTTTTGTAATTATAATAGGAGGTATAAGGCCCATTTTTATAATAACCACTTTGGTCTTGAGTTAATGTGGTTGCAGATTTTATAGTAAAATAAGCACCATGATCATAATAGTCCATTTCCTCACAAGTAGCACTATCTCCAGTATATGTACATTTTTTAAGTAAGTTAGGGTTATGACCACCATATTCTTCCCAAGTACCAGTTTTTTTACTATTAGTATAATTTCCCTTTGTGGTTAAGCTACCATCACGCTTATACAGTACGTATTCACCATCTTTATTACCTTGTGCATCAATAGTTTTTTTTTCTTTTAATTGTCCGTCGCTGTAATAAGATTTTTGAAGTCCAAGTTCTTTTCCCTCTTTATAGTTTTGTTCTGTATTGGGGACTCCATCCGTATAGAAATACGTTTGCAAGCCCTCTTTTTTACCATTTTGATAACGTAAGTCTTTGGTTAGAATTTTACCATTATAATATTCCTTTTCTTGGCGTATATAATTGTTGTGTTCATCAGCATATGTTTTTACTTCATTGGTAAGTTTGTTTTTATAAAAGTTTTTATCAATGGTAGTGGTACCATAAGTAATGGTCTCCCGATCTTCGGTATCTTCCTCATCATAGACCACTGTAGTTTTAACCGTCCCTAAAGTTATAACCTCTTTAGTCTGTTTTTTATATTTAAAAGTTTCTTCTAATTCTCTCTCATAAAAGCTCATGACTATATTTATAATCCCTAAATCTGGATCCTTGAAATTTTTCTTAATTTTATAATCAGTATCTAGCTCGCCCTCATCATATTCCTGCTCAATACGCACTAATCCAAAAGTTGGATCGTTATATTCTTCCTTTATTCGGGTCTCCCAGGTTAATTCACCCTCTTTATTGTACTCACCAATAACGTTCATGTTTCCATATATAGGGTCTTCAAGGGTGGTGTTTTTTTTTAAATATTTGTAGTTAATAGTGTTGGTATAATATTCATATACTGTTACTAATGTTACTTCTCCTAAGCTAGGGTGTTGCGTTATTTCTCTAGTTTATTTTTGAGCCTGAAGCTTCGTAGAGAAACATAAGAATATAAAAAGAAGAGCTGTAGTTTTAAAAAGCATTAAAGGAGATTTAATATTTATTGTAGGGTAAGTAATGTATTTCATTATGAACAAAGCTAAATGTTTTTGATTATATTTTCTATCTGATAAGCAGATGATGTGTATGACTAAACATAATATTCAGTTTTATCATAAAAAGGAAGTCCACGAGAAACGTTAGGAACTGTTTAATCCGTGTAATAGTTAATACGCAATTTTAAAGAAGAGCAAAAAGATTGGTTTTAACTTAGGGGTAGTGTGTAGACTAAACCAATACTACAAAATGAAGGATAGCAATCGGTACCTGCCCACTTTAATTTTTTGATAAAGGTGGGGCTAGCATCAGATTAATTTTGCCTTTTTTTATGTTTTATAAGGGTAGTATAATTTGCATTTGAGCTAAAGATGTGCATAAAGTGCCTATATATTTACTTCATAGCAAGAAATGTTTTCAAGTATATGAAATTATGTGTAAAAACTATTTGCTAAAAGTATAAATAAATAACACTAGACTTATGATTTTAAAAAAGAGAGTATTCTTGTTAGGAGCTATGGTTACTGTATTAAGTTTTACTGCATGCAAAGATGAAAAGAAAATAGAAGCAGAAAAAGCTAAGGTAGAAGAGCAAGCTGCAACATTAAAAGCAGAACAAGAGGCAGAAGCCAAAAAAATAAAAGAAGAAGCACGTTCGAAAGAAATTAGAGCTACGAGTATTGCAGCACTAGTGAGTAATAATGAAGATTTATCTACATTAGTAAGTGCATTGAAGGCCGCAAATTTAGTAGAAATGATGTCTACCAAAGGCAGTTATACCGTTTTTGCTCCTAATAACAACGCTTTTCAGAAACTACCAAGTAAGCTTTCTATAGCAGAGTTAGCAAAAGAGGAGAATAAAGCTTTATTGACTAGTATCTTACAATACCACGTAGTTTCTGGCGAAATTACCACCGATAAGTTAGTAAAAGCGATTGCAGGAGCTAAAGGGAACTATACTTTTAAAACGATGAGTGGGAAGGAATTAACAGCTAGTATGAAAAAAGACCAGATAATTATTAAAGATGAGAATAATAATAAAGTTAATATTCTGGCAGGAAATATTAAAGCTTCAAACGGAATAATCCATGTGGTAAGTGATGTTCTAATAATGAAATAAGAATAGGTAATCTGTTTAATTTATAAAGTTCAGTGTCGCAAGATGCTGAACTTTTTTGGTTTAGAATTTAAGATATTAAACAATAAAAGCAATTGCGTGTTTATTAGCGGCTATTTTATTTTCCGAAAATGGCGGATAGGCAATTCGACTCATTAAAGTTCATATAAAAACATGGGCCAAGCACCGGTTATAATTTTTGATGACCCTTTTCTAAGTTTTATTAAAAGCTATAAGCACAAGGGGTGTTTCACCTAATAGCGGTTTATAGCGACTTGGTTTCAACTTTATGCAAATTAATGCCAATGTGCCAGCTTTCTTGATTCGTACTTCAGCTACTGGCAAAACCAAAAGAGTACTATACTATTTCGCGTCTGCCCGCCGAAGTAATTTAGCTAAGAAGGGATTTCTAACTTTGCTTTGGTTCGGCCAAATGAAAAAGATCTGGTAAACCTTTTAAAGCAGGAGCGGGGGCGAGCGTTGGCTTTCTTACCTCAAATCTTGTTTGATTTTTTTTCTAAAAATTTTCTAAAAATGTAATGAAACCGAGTTTTCGAGGTTTATGAATACCATTAAAAAACAATAAAAGAGCTATGAATAAATACGCTTTGCCTGAAGCGACGATAGGAGCGGAGTGGGAATGTGTGAAGAATAGAATTAAAGTAGATTTGGAACTAATTTTCCCTTAACACATATTAGTTAGTATTTATGTTCAAGTTTATGCAATTAAAAGCATAGAAATTTAAGGAGTTTTTATTTAATTATGCCTTAGGTGAACGTCGTCCTAAAAATGAAATGGACAGATAAAAAAAATGCTAGAACATGGAATTCTTATTATCACAGCTTGTTATAAAAATAAATTAATAGGAATGTAAAGGTCGCGCACAGATTATTCTATTAACACCTGCTTATCAGATTTAGCAGTTGAATTACTAAGAGGCCATCTAGTAATACCTAAATAGCCTCTTAGCTTATTGTAATTCACTCCTTTTTTCATTTTGGAGTTATTCGTTCTTTCTATCATCTCCTGGTCTTGGGGATTTGAATACGTCCATTCCCTCTTTTCTGTGCTCTATCACTTGTTCTTTGATAAATTCACGGAACTCTTTGTTGCTCTGACCATCTTCTTTGGAGAATTCAGCTACAGTCTTGGTTATTCCTTTTGCCTTGATATTCAAAAATGTTGTACTCATATTTAATCGTTTTAAATGTTAGGCGACAGGGTACGGGTTTAATATTAAAACTCTATTAATACTGTCTTAAAATCCATTTAAAAAAAATAATTTTTATCTAAATTTTAATCTAATCTACAAGCACTAGGGGTGTTTCACTTAATAGCGACTTAGTTTCAACTTTATCAAAGAACTCTATTTCAGAGCTCCCAAACTGGATAGGTTCACTAAAGCACTTAGAAACATTAGAAATAGAACTAAACCAATTAGAAGGTTTACCAGAAGATATAGGAAAGCTGGATAAGCTTGAAACCATATGGCTGAGTAACAACAACATAAAAGAGCTGCCAGACTCTTTTTGTGACCTAACATCCTTAACAACACTATCCATTCAACATAATAAACTTACCCATTTACCAAAGAATATAGGTAAGCTATCTAATTTAGAACTTCTCTTTGCTACAGATAATGAAATTGAAGCGATTCCTGAATCTATAGGGAACATGAAAAATCTTTATTATTTATTTCTAGAGAAAAATAGATTAAAAGATTTGCCAACAACTATGCAGGATTGTAAAAAATTACATAAACTGCATATTGGAAAAAATTATATCTCTGAGGAAAATGAACAAAAAATAGAAAGTTTAATTCCCGATAATTGTTTCTTTTGGCCATTTTAAATAGATCCTCCCTATACGTTTTTTGAGCAAGCCGATGCCTTAACAAAATTTGGTGCTACTTTTTTTTGCCGATGCTTATAGCATACTATTTATGCAAGTAGACAATAGGAAGGGAGTGTAATGTGTATATTTACATTTTTACTCATTTTAATTTAAATAATGATACCTTGGATATAAGAAAATAGAGGTCAGTAGCTAACTTCGTATCTTGATACTCAGTAAATATATTAAATTATGGATATTTTCAAGGGTCAAAATCTTCTAGAGTTCTCTGATTGCTTCAAAACGGACAATGATTGCAAAGAATATTTAACAAATATTAAGTCTAAAACCCCTTTTAAATGTTCTAGATGCAATCATATAGCCTGTCAAACACGTGCTGATTTCTCTAGGCAATGTAATATTTGTAGACATACAGAATCCGCAACAGCAGATACTTTATTTCACAAGGTAAAGTTTGGTGTTCGCAAAGCATTTTTTATTTGTTTTGAGATGGCTACAAGCACGAAAAGCTTATCTGCAAGTTATATGGGAGTACGTTACGGAGTAACAGAAAAAACAGCTAGACTTTTTATGCTTAAGGTCAGAGAAGCTATGTCTTCGAGTGGGAATAATCCTATGGACGGAGTTGTTCATGTAGATGAATTTGTTTTAGGGGGCAGAGAAGAAACAAAAGTTGGCAGAAGCTACAATGCTAAGAAAAAGAAGGCGGTTACAGCTGTTCAGCTTACAGAAGATGGAAAGGTAAAAAGAATGTATGCTATGAAAATAGATGATTTTTCAGCACAATCCTTACAATATATTTTTGTCAACCATATCAGCCGAAACGCAAAGATTACTACAGATAAATGGAGAGGCTATAGTCCTATTGCAAAGGCTTACGACATCACACAAATAGAAAGTAATGGAGGGTTAAATTTTAAAGCGCTTCATACAATGATACATCAGGTTAAATCTTGGATAAGAACAACTTATTCTTGGGTTAGTGACAATAATTTAAATAGATATTTCAATGAATTTTGTTTTAGAATAAACAGATCTCAAAGTAAAGCTACAATATTCAATAATCTTATTGTTAAAATGGTCAATAATGATAAAATCAATCAAGCTGAATTAATAAGTAATTAACTACTGACCTCTATAAGAAAAATTAAACTACTTGTTTTATTGGGGTTGTTTATAGTATCCTGTAATAATGATGATTCGGTTTCCGATACTGTTTCCAATGTAGCTACTGATTCTACTGAAAATGAAATTTTTAGTTGTTCGGATGAATTAACCATTGAAGTACAAACGCTCCTAAACCCTTCAGGGTACGCACCTTTATCTGCACTCGTTATTTTTAAGACCAATGAACCTATTTCTGTAACTATGCGTGTTATAGGAAAAAATGGTGCTGACTCTGATGTTATTCAAAGTTTTTCTGAAATTGGAAATAATATAGAGATACCGGTTCATGGACTTTATCCAGATTATGAAAATGAAGTAGAATTCACTTTTTATGACACCAATAAGGTTTCCTTATGCGCTCAAACACTTAAAATACAAACAGCTTCCCTTATTTCTGCTATGCCAGAAATTACAATAAAAACGGCTGATAGAAGCCAAATGGCAGAAGGAATGACCTTGGTGAGCTATTATGGATACGATACTGATATACACCCTTTTAGCCCCTTTATTTTTGACTCCTATGGAGCTATTAGGTGGTATTTAAATTATAAGGAACATCCTATTTTAAGTAATTTACACTATGATAACGGCCCAGGGCGTTTGGCAAATGGTAATTTTTATTTTGCAAATAATGAACCAGATGCAATTTATGAAGTAGATCTTTTGGGAAACATTATAAATACTTGGGATATGCCTGGTTTTAGTTTTCATCATGAAGTACTGGAAAAACCTAATGGAAATTTTATTGTTTTGGTAGACAAACATAATGCGAGTACGATAGAAGATTATATTATAGAAATAGACAGGTCGTCTAATGAAATTATAACTATTTGGAATCTAAATGAATCTTTAGATAATACCCGAACTACATTGACTACCGATCCCGAGGATTGGATTCATGTAAACGGTGTTAGTTATGATGCTAGTGATGATACTTTAGTTATTTCAGGACGAACACAAGGTGTGGTAAAACTTACTGCAGCAAATGAAGTGGTTTGGATAATGGCACCACATGCAGATTGGAAAACTTCAGGTAATTCAAAAGACCTTAGCTCTTATTTATTACAACCTTTAGATGCTTCCGGTACAGCAATTACCAATGAAGCTATTCTAGATGGTACGGAAAATCATGCTGATTTTGAATGGAATTGGTACCAACATGCCACTAAGGTATTGGCAGATGGGTCTGTTATACTTTTTGATAATGGCGATAATAGAAATTATACGGGTCTGGGTCCTTACAGCAGGGCAGTACAGTATAAAATAGACGAAACGAATAGCACCATTCAACAATTATGGCAATATGGTAAAGAACGGGGAGAAGAAACCTATTCTAGAGTGGTATCTGATGTAGACTATTTAGAAGCATATAACCATATGTTGTTTTCTCCTGGAGGTATTACTTCTGGCGCTCAGCCTTTTGGAAAAAGTATAGAAATAGATATGGAGACAAATAACATAATTTTTGAAGCTACGATTAGTGCACCAACTCCATTTGCAGGCCACATTACTTTTCATAGAACTGAACGCTTATCACTTTATCCTACGCTTAATTAGTTTTATAACTATAGAGTGCTGCTTAAACGATAGCCAAATTATCTCCTTTTAAGGTGCTGCCTATTACCTTAAAATAACAAGACGCTATGTTAGATACTTCTTATATTTTGTAAATATTTGCATGGTTCTCTATCCCGGAAAGTTTTATCTATTTACCTACAATAAGCCTCATCGTATTGCATCAATACAATAAAAAATACTGCCAATGTGCCACCACTAATTGCTGTACCCGTGATGATTAGCACACAAGTTGATGCTCATTTTTAATTGTCTACGTAGACCTATTGTTATTATTAGTAGTTTAATGTTCACCAAAGCTATTTTAATACGATCAAATTCCAACGAAGAAGAATTGAATGTGTAGTTATGGAGCTATACTAGAATTAGATGAAGTAGGCGGAAATGGGAAGGGTAGTAAACCAGCGTTTTTATATGGAATTCTTCATATAAAAAGAGTGTTCCCCCAATTTTTTTGTACTATAGCTGAACATTTAGCGCATTTTAGTAATGAAAAAATTAACTTTTATATTCAGCTTTATTATTTTAATAGGATATTGTACTACCCTACATGCTCAACAATCTATTGATGCTGGTGCTATAGATAATTATCTGACTTCCATTTATAAAAAGTTTAGTGATAACAGACATGACTATGGAGGTAACTATGGGGAAGCTAGAGATACTATTTTAATACGGTTTCAAAACACATTGGCTGAAACACTACGAAAAGAATCTTTTTTGAATGTTAAATACGATTCGTTATCAGAATACATGAGGATCATAGCATCAGAAGATGATAAACTAAAGATAATTTCATGGGACGAATTTAATGGGGGTACCTGGCATGTCTATAACTCCATGTATCAATACAAAGTAAATAATGAATTGGCTGTTGGATTCTTAACAACTAAAACCGATGATCAGTATAGTACAGATCATACAGAAGTTTACCATTATCAAATACAGCTCATCGACAAGGACAAATACCTAGCAAAAGCTTACGGTACACACGGTAGCGGTAAAGAATTTTACGTATTCAGATTATTAAGCTTTAGAGATGGAGTTTTAAAAGACTGCGATAGTTGCTTTAATGGCGATGATAAATTCATATACGAGATAAGTAGAGGACATGATGAGTTGATACCGCAATACAACTCAGAAACGAAAGAAATAGCATATCATGAGTTAGAAGAGAGCTATATTGATGGAGACTTAGATTCCCCGTCGGGCTTCATGAAGGCTACAGGCAAAATTCTAAAACTCAGGTACGAAAATGGTGCGTTTATACCTCTTGAAAAGTAATTCATTTTAAAATAGCGCCTCAACTTGTTTTAGCTGCATTAAATTTCAGCGGCTAATCTACACGCCTGATGTATGGCGCGTTTAGCATCTAATTCAGCAGCAACATCCGCACCACCTATGACATGTACTTTTATGCCTTTTGCTTGCAATGGTTCTAAAAGTTCTTTAAAGGGTACTTGTCCTGCACAGATAACCACAGTATCTACTTTTAGTATCTTTTGCGCATCATTTTGGGTATAGTGCAAACCTTCATCATCTATTTTTGTGTACTGTACCTCATTAATAAATTGCACATTTTTCTTTTTCAACGTAGACCGATGAATCCACCCTGTGGTTTTACCAAGATTTGCACCAAATTTACCTTTGCTACGCTTAAACATATAAATTTCTCTTGGCGATGGGTGCATTTCTGCCTGTATATTCTCAATACCGCTACGCGCTTCTAAAGTCTTATCAATTCCCCATTCTTTAAGCCAAGCATCAATATTTAACGCTGTACTTTCTCCTTCATGAGCTAAATATTCGGAGACATCAAAACCGATTCCGCCTGCCCCGATCACCGCAACGCGTTTGCCCACAGGTTTTTTCAATTTTAAAACATCTATATAATTCAGGACTTTTGGATGGTTTACACCCTCAATTTTCGGAGTTCTTGGTTGTATTCCGGTCGCTACAATAACTTCATCAAAATTGCCATTTTGCAAGTCTTCTGCAGTTACTCTAGTATTCAATTTTATCGTTACATTATGTAGCTCTAATTGTCTATTAAAATAGCGAATGGTTTCGTAGAATTCTTCTTTCCCGGGTATTTGCTTCGCTAGGTTAAATTGTCCGCCTGTTTCTTTTTCGGCATCGAAGAGTGTAACCTCATGTCCACGTTGTGCTGCGATGGTTGAGGCTGCCAAACCTGCCGGACCAGCACCTACCACGGCTATTCTTTTCTTTGTTTCTGTTGGGGTATACTTCAGTTCTGTTTCATGACATGCCCGCGGATTCACCAAACAACTAGCAACCTTACGTTGAAAAACATGATCTAAACAGGCTTGGTTACAACCAATGCAGGTATTTATCTCATCTGCTTTATTTGCCTCCGCCTTATTCACCCATTCTGGATCTGCTAAAAAAGGTCGCGCCATAGAAACCATATCGGCATGACCTTCTGCTAAAACTTGCTCCGCAGTTTCGGGCATATTTATTCTGTTAGAGGTAACTAACGGAATCGTTAATTCTTCTTTCATCTTTTTGGTCACCCAAGTAAATGCCGCTCTCGGTACCGATGTTGCAATGGTGGGTATGCGAGCTTCATGCCAGCCGATTCCCGTATTTATAATAGTAGCACCAGCTTTTTCTATTTCTTTACCTAAGGCAACCACTTCTTGCCACGAGCTTCCTTTTTCTACCAAATCTAACATGGATAAGCGATAGATAATAATAAACTCCTTCCCAACGGCTTCACGTGTTTGCTTTACGAGTTCAATGGGTAAACGCATTCGGTTTTCATAGCTACCGCCGTAAGTATCGGTACGTTTATTGGTTCTTTTTGCAATAAATTGATTTATTAAATAACCTTCAGAACCCATAATTTCTACACCATCATAACCCGCTAGTTTTGAAAGTTTAGCAGAAGTTACAAAATCACGAATGGTACGATTAATCCCAGATTGTTTGAGTTTAAAGGGTTTAAAAGGGGAGATGGGCGATTTTATAGCGGAAGGTGCTACTGCAAATGGATGATACCCATACCGGCCAGCATGTAGTATTTGCATACAAATTTTACCCCCTTCTTTATGAACGGCATCCGTAATGACCTTATGATGCTTTGCATGTTTTTTAGAACTCATTCGTGCAGAAAAAGGACCAGTCCAACCTTGTACGTTGGGTGCTATGCCGCCGGTAACGATTAAGCCGACTCCGCCTTTGGCGCGTTCGGCATAATACGTGGCTATTTTATCAATACCATTTTTTTCTTCTTCTAATCCGGTATGCATGGAACCCATTATAATTCGATTCTTAAGGGTGGTAAATCCTAAATCTAAAGGCTCAAAAATATGGGGGTACTTGGTCATGATCGCTTCTATTTTGGTTGCATTTTGTTATGCACGCATAATAGTTAAATATACGTTTTAATATTCAGAATGGCACTACACCTATTTATGGCGTATTCATTTGGTCTTACAAGCTTTATAGTCGGTTTTGAACAAACGCAGTATCTTTCTCTGTTCTATTTAATCAATAGTTATAGGTGGTTATCGCTTTTTTTATTCTAGAAATGCACTCACATATTTTTCATCCTCGATAAACACGTCATCGGTTATGCTCCTTATAATGTTCATATGGAGCATTTCAATTACTTCTAAAGAAGTGGTATTGGCTTGCTCGTGAAGTACTTAATAGTTTAAAGCGCTATTTATTTATGGAGTGTGGTTACAGGCCGTCTTTGAAATCTTTTTCTGTATCAATGCTTCCATCTTTATGATAAGAACTCCATACCCCAATTTTAATACTCGTGTATCTTCCAAATAAATCTGGCTTATCTATGTATTGATAAGTTCCTTTTACTTTTAAAGCTCCATTCTCATAATATGATTTCCAAATGCCAATAGGTTGATTATTTTTATATTCACCTATAGATTCAAGGGTACCATCTTTATAGTATGATTTCCACACACCAGTATTTAAAAATGTCAAATCAGATAATTCAGCTACTCTTTTAGAAGTTTGCGAGGTATCTACCACTACCATTCCTTGAGCAAATAGTGCTCCACTCGCATAAGTTACGGTTCTTTCTAAGGTGTATGGTTCCTTCTGTTTATCAACTATAAAACCTTTATCCTTAATTTTTAATTCTTTTTCGTTGTATTGAAATCGCTCTAAATAGGTCGTGTCATTTCTCATTTTTAGCGCATACTTAATCCGCTTTTTATCGTCATAAGCAATAAGTCCAATTTTCTTTTCATTTTTAAACTCTCTTTCAAAAGTTAAAATACCATACTTGTACATTTTTTCAGCGACTAGAGTGCCATCAAAATATTTTTTTTCGGAAGATAGGGTACCATGATCATAATCATTCAGGTATCCTTCCCCTGAAAAGTCGGTTTCTCCACCACAAGAATAGTCGGCCACATTACTCCCTTTTCTAGATAGTGTTCCATCGTCCTCATAATACGAAGCAAATTCTTGGTTTATAATCTTATGGTCAGCGAGGTAGGTAAGGCTGCAAACCGTATTACCCATTTTATCTCGTGTCACCCAAACACCAAACTTAGCTCCATTCTTAAAAACACCTTGGTTTTTGATTTGGTTTTTTTTGTAATTATAATAGGAGGTATAAGGCCCATTTTTATAATAACCACTTTGGTCTTGAGTTAATGTGGTTACAGATTTTATAGTAAAATAAGCACCATGATCATAATAGTCCATTTCCTCACAAGTAGCACTGTCTCCAGTATATGTACATTTTTTAAGTAAGTTAGGGTTATGACCCCCATAGTCTTCCCAAGCACCAGTTTTTTTACCATGTATATAGCTTCCCTTAGTGGTTAAGCTACCATCATATTTATAGCGCACATACGCACCATTTCGTTTGCCGTTTTCGTCAATAGTTTCTTCTTCATTTAACTGACCATTGCTATGATACGTCTTCTGCACTCCATTTTTTTTTCCTTCCTTATAGTTAAGTTCTAATTGTGGTACACCATCAGTATAAAAATGACGCTCCAAACCGTCTTTTTTACCATTTTGATAACGTAAGTCTTTAGTTAGTACTTTTCCATTATAATATTTCTTTTCTTGGCGTATATAATTGTTGTGTTCATCAGCATATGTTTTTACTTCAGAGGTTAGTTTGTTTTTATAAAAGCTTTTATCAATAGTCGTAGTACCATAAGTAATGGTCTCCCGATCTTTGAGATCTTCCTCATCATAGACCACTGTAGTTTCAACCATCCCTAGCGTTGCATCCTCTTTAGTCTCTTTTTTATATTTAAAAGTTTCTTCTAATTCGCCCTCATAAAAGCTCATAACTACATTTACAATCCCTAAATCTGGATCCTTGAATTTTTTCTTAATTTTATAATCAGTATCTAGCTCACCCTCATCATATTCCTGCTCAATACGCACTAATCCAAAAGTTGGATCGTTATATTCCGCCTTTATTCGTATCTCCCCGGTTAATTCCCCCTCATTATTATACTCTCCAACAACATTCATATTCCCGTATATAGGGTCTTCAAGGGTGGTGTTTTTTTCAAAGTACGCGTAGCTAATAGTGTCGGTATAATATTCATATACGGTTACTAATGTTACTTCTCCTAAGGTAGGGTGTTGTGTTATTTCTCTAGTTTCTTTTTGAGCATGAAGTAGTGTACAGCAGCATAAAAATATAATAAGTATGTAGATAGTTTTAGGAAATAGCATTACAGTCAATTTATTTTTTTAGGGTGATAAGCGAATGATTTCAAAAGTAGAACTAATTATTTCTAATTATATTCTCTGTATTCGGAATAAATGGGATTTTCTTCGAAATTTGTTATGTCTCATCTACACCTGATAATTATGTTTTCAGTAAGGAAGGAATTTTATAAAATAAAAGAAGCTTTTATTTATCGTTTATAAGCGTTAGTATCTTTCGCATTTGAGCTAATGAACCGCGAATAGTGCCTATATATTTGACTTAAGGCAATAAATGTTTAAAGCATTTGAAATTATGTGTAAAAACTATTTGCTAAAAGTATAAATAAATAACACTAGACTTATGATTTTAAAAAAGAGAGTATTCTTGTTAGGAGCTATGGTTGCTGTACTAAGTTTTACTGCATGCAAAGATGAAAAGAAAATAGAAGCAGAAAAAGCTAAGGTAGAAGAGCAAGCTGCAACATTAAAAGCAGAACAAGAGGCAGAAGCCAAAAAAATAAAAGAAGAAGCACGTTCGAAAGAAATTAGAGCTACGAGTATTGCAGCACTAGCGAGTAATAATGAAGATTTATCTACATTAGTAAGTGCATTGAAGGCCGCAAATTTAGTAGAAATGATGTCTACCAAAGGCAGTTATACTGTTTTTGCTCCTAATAATAATGCCTTTCAGAAACTACCAAGTAAACTTTCTATTGCAGAATTAGCAAAAGAGGAGAATAAAGCCTTATTGACTAGTATCTTACAATACCACGTAGTTTCTGGCGAAATTACTACCGATAAGTTAGTAAAAGCGATTGCAGGAGCCAAAGGGAACTATAGTTTTAAAACAATGAGTGGGAAGGAATTAACGGCTAGTATGAAAAAAGATCAGATAATTATTACAGATGAGAAGAATAATAAAGTTAATATTCTGACAGGAAATATTAAAGCTTTAAACGGAATCATCCATGTGGTAAGTGATGTTCTCATTATGAAATAAGAATAGGTAATCTGTTTAATTTATAAGGTTCAGTGTCGCAAGATGCTGAACTTTTTTGGTTTAGAATTTAAGATATGAAACTATAAAAGCAATTGCACGTTTACTAGCGGCTATTTTTTTCCGAAAATGGCAAATAGGCTATTCGACGCCTTAGAATTCTTATAAAATATGGGGCATGGACTGGTTAAAATTTTGAAGACCTTTTTCTGAATTTTAATCTAATCTAGAAGCATTAGGAGGTATTTCACCTAAGAGCGATTTATAGCGAGCTTGGTTTCAACTTTATAAGAACTAATGCCTATAAACAGGTTCTTTAACTCGAACTCCAGCTAATGGCAAAACCAAAAATTCAAAAATGTACGATACTATTTCGGGTCTGCCCGCCGAAGCATTTTGCGTTGGAGGCTTATGTGCACTTTGCTTTGGGTACGGCATAAAAATACAAGGCCTTGTAGCCTTTTTGAAGTAGGAGCAAGGTTGTGTGTCGGCTTTACAAGTGTTATCTCCTTTACTTTTTAAGTACTAAAAAATTTTTCTATAAGGATGAAGTATTACTTGTTATGCGCCCGACAATAGGCATGAAGTGGGAATGGGTATGGAATGGAAAACTATCTTCTAGTTATCAATACTAAAAGATGCTAAAATTTCTTCATAATTTTTAGCTAATAGAATACCTATTTTTTAAAAGTACCACTATAGTACCAAAATTTCAACCACCTTAAATAAGAGAATACTAAAATTACGGTGGTGTTTTTAAACACGGGTAGCCAATGAGTTGAAGACTAAAGCTTTAGTTGTTTGAAGCAATAATTTATACATATGTGTCAACCCTAGTTCATTTTTACGACTAAATTATCTTCAAATTAAATATAATAATAGAAACATGATAAAACCGAGACAAAAAGCACCCGAGTTAGCAATTAAATTAGTGAATGATACCACCTGGAAATTGAGTGATCAATCACCTGAAAA
Source organism: Cellulophaga algicola DSM 14237 (assembly GCF_000186265.1). Taxonomy (NCBI): domain Bacteria; kingdom Pseudomonadati; phylum Bacteroidota; class Flavobacteriia; order Flavobacteriales; family Flavobacteriaceae; genus Paracellulophaga; species Paracellulophaga algicola. Next base: position 4,423,586 of record NC_014934.1, on the reverse strand, counting down.
TTTTACCATGATATTGTTTTACAGGGGTAAACATTGCCCTGTATGTAAATCGCAGTTAGAAGAGTTACAGAAAAAATTAGATAAGTTTATACAACGTGGCGTTTCTGTAATAGCCATTAGTACAGACACAGCCGAAGTTGCTAAAGCCACGCATGACGAATGGGACATTTCAGATATTCCATTGGGTTATGGTTTATCTATTGAAGAAGCCAGAGCATGGGGTTTATTCATTTCTGAAGGTATAAACAACGAGCCTAAACATTTTACCGAACCTGGATTGTTTTTGTTAACTCCAGAACAAACCGTGTATTGGGAATCTATACAGTCTATGCCATTTGGCAGACCTGGTTTTAACGACGTTTTAGGTGGTATCGACTATATCTTAAAAGCAGATTATCCTGCTAGAGGAGAAGCATAGTTTTCTTCATTAAGAGCCAAAAATACTAAAAAGTTGATGTACCCATGAAGATCATCAACTTTTTAGTTTATGCTAACTAACGATTTGAAAGAATGAGTAATTTCTAATTGAACGTACGATTATATACCATTAAAAAGATAAAAAAAAACAAGGTTACGAAATGCTGTAAATTGTTACTTGTTAAAATTTTGTACCTTCGAAAGGTTAATAAAATTTATTAAAAAGCCTTTTAATTATGGTTCTTTATTATATAGTTCAAACATTCTTTCTAATTTTATTATGGTAAAATCACAGGATTATTTACAATCCGATATTAAAAAAAAATTTAGGTTCTCAGAAAATTATAGCACAAAGCCAGCATATTTTATGATGCTTTTTTTATGTGTTGTAACCTACGGATACAGTCAACAGACGTTTGATGCTGCTAATAATGAATATGACGTTTTGCAAGAAAGAATAAAAAAGAAAGATACCTTAATACATTATATCACAAAACATTATGAGTGTTCTCAAGTATTATCAGGAAGAATTGATTATTACTATGAGGCAGACAAGCTTATATTAATTAATCATTTATATAAACAAGGGCTTGCAAACCTTTGGACTTCAGAAGATTATTTCATCATAGATGATACCCTAAAAATAAAAACTCTAATTACTGAAGAAACAATTCACCTTAATACGGAGTATAAAAAAGATGAAAAAGGAACATCATCTCTAAGTGTAGAAAAGGTAATTGAAGTTGTTGAACAAAGAATGTTTTTTGACAGTAATTCTACTAGTATATGTTTTTCAAGAAAGCATGCAAAAAATGGACTCGATTGGGATGCAGCTTATTTTAATTCTTTAGCGTTAAAAGAAAGTAATTGCATAGAAGATGATGACGAAATACGCGATAAATACAAACTACTCAGAAAGGCTGAAAAGAAGTTAAAAATAGGTTATTCTTATAGAAATCAGCAATGTATTTTTTATATGTGGTAAATGAATATTTTGCCAATCAAGATTTTTATAAAAAAATCAAAAAAATCTATCTAATTATTTAGTCTGACTTATTTTTTTCACGCTAATAGTTAGCCGTTTTGTCAACACATTAAACTTTTACATAAATACTGACGATATAGACCTGAAGGCCTATAGTTTTAACTATGCAAAATAGAACTGATAAAGTTTTATTCGCCGTTTAACCCATTCCCAGCCACACCAGTCTCGCCGCCAATCTAAAAAGTCTACTAGACTTTCTAGATTGTCACGTGTACAATAATGTTCTGCGCCTGCCTGCCGAAGTTTTTTTTACGTAGGTGGGTTATGTAACCTGAGCTTTGGTACGGCATAAAAATACAAGTTCTGATAGACCTATTATTTTTTGAGCGGGTTGGTGCGCTGGCAAAGTTGTTACTACAGTTTCTTGCAAATTTTTCTTCTAAAAGTTCATAAAACACTTATTATTGGAGCCGTGGATAGGAGAGTAGTGGAATGGCTAGAGAACTATTAATTTAATATTTTATTTGCTTTTATAATTGCTTTCTTTAAGTGGTAATCCAAGAGAATCTCGTAAATTTTTTATAACGTACATTTTATCATACCTGTCTGCCGACAGGCAGGTACGCGATTTTTAATACAGCCCAAAAAGTTTAGCTTTTATTTTGGCGTTGGCAAGCGTTAGAAGTTATTCACAAATTTTGTAGTTCTGAAGTTTCGTGAGAATCGCATATTTAAATTTATAGGAGCTATTTTACAGAATATTCAATTTTTATGACAAGAGAAGTCACTTGAATATTATAAATTATATAGAAACAAGAACATTTATCTCAATAAAACGGCTGTTACATAATTGCGGACGTTATAGTCCTAACGGCCGATAACTGCAACTATGTAAAATAGAACTGAAAAAGTTCTATTCGCCGTTTTACAAGTTATGTCAATTTGTACTATAATTTATATTATGTAAAATAGAAAATATAGGAACTCCTCTCTCAATTGAATCAAACTCAACTAAATTATCACCTGTTCTAGCTTCATCTATAAAACTTATAAGTCCAACGCTTCATCTCGCCGTTATTTAAAATCATCCACAGGATAATCTCAAATACCCGCGTATGTAAAATACGGCAGAAATTTCAGAAATTAAGTATTTCTGAAATTTTGAGCGAGCTGTTGCGGTGGCATTGTTCGCTTTAATATTTGGTTCTGCATCCATTGCTTCATTTCTGCTATATTTGAAATCATCCTTAAGTGAATCTCAAATACACAAGTATTCTGATTCGGTAAAACAAAAAAACTCACGTAGCTAAAAAACAAGTGTCTTTACGTACGTGAGTAGAAATTTTAAATAGTAAGCTATAGCAGCTTAGAAGCTTTATTGTTTAGTTGGTATAAGCTCCCATATTCCATGCGCCAGTAGTTGGTCTAGCTACTTGGTTGATATCAACTTTTATGTTAAGTCCGTATAAAGATTCAAAATGATCATATACATCCAATGTTAACTCACTTGGAGTTAATCCCGCAGCTACGGCAGTACTCGCTGTTTGCAAAGAGAAATCATTAGCATTTGCAGCTACAAATAATGGAGCGTCACTAATGCAACCTTCTCCTTTATCAAATGCAGCTTGAAAACTTTCTAGATCATGAGTAACACCATTACTCCAGGTAATTTTAGCTTCAGCATCAAAATGGTTATTTCTAAGTGTAGATAGTGTTCCAGTTTGGTAACTATCTTCTAACATAACATCAAAATCTCGTGTATTAGAAAATACATTGTTTTCAATGATCATGGTAGAGTTATAATAGCCATTGGCAACTGCGATATCACTATTTACAATAGTATTATTAATGATGTATCTTGGTGTAGCACCATTGTTTATTTCTATTCCTAAACCTTTGGTAGCACCATTATGTGCCGTACCGTCTATGGAGGCATCATGTATAAAGTTACCAATTATAAAAACACTTTTACCATTGGTACCTGCACCACCATTATCACTAGCACCACGAATACCTGTGTTAGCATTATAAATTTCATTATAAAGAATCCAAACACGATCTGGAGCATATTGAAAACCAATTCCTTTAGCGGGAGACCATGGGGTATCTATAATATCATGAATTACATTTTCACTGATGATAATATCTAAAGCATATTTTATTCCAATCCCAGCTTGAGCAATATTGAATATGTGATTTCTTCCAATGTAAATATGATGTGTTGAAGTTTGTTTCTCTAAATTACTAGCTTCTACTTGAAGTCCAGCTCCAGAATCACTAAACTCGTTATCTATTACCCACATATTACTAGTATATGATTGTATAGAACAACCACGAGCATCAATATCTACATCTGAATCAAGTGGTCCGATACCGTGTGCTTTATTGTTATATATAATAATATCGCTAGCAGGTTCTTCTTTTAAGCCCACTGTATTTATTAAAACACCACCGGTAACATCATGTTCGCCTTTCATTTCACTATTTCTAACCAAGATGTGATCTACTTGAAACCCTAATTTATACGAGCCCAATTGTACTCTCCCACCAGAATGAAAATAAAAACCATCTAAATACACATAACTACCAGATATAAGTAACTGTTTATCTGTAATCTCCGCTTTATTTTCAGTATCACTAACTACCCATACAGGTCCGCTTACTCCAGCTACCCATGCTTCACCAGTTCCTTCACCTTCAAGCTTAATATAATTTTGCACATAATGATAATCGCCAGCAACAACTACCAATGATCCTGCAGGAACAGGATACGGAATTGTTTTACGCGGCGTACTTGGTGTTCCGTACGTATTATCAGTATCAGAGCCCACGGCATATTCTACAAAATAATAACCAATTTGCTCGGTATCCCAAGTAGTAGGTCTTTCTGGGCTAGCTATATCTGGAGAAATCCACGCATCAGGAATACCTATAGGAGCAACATAATCTCCTGGTTGAGCGTTAGGCAAATCTCCCACTAATAAATTATCCATATCGCCCTTGCTACTACAACTAGTTGCACTAATGCATAACAAACCTATACAGCTTATTTTAAATAAAAACTTTTTCATATTCCTTTTTGGTATTTAGGTGGATTTTGTGTTACCTATTTAAACTAGCGATTCTGTATTTTATTGCAGCTAAGGGTCAAATGATTTTTTTTTGTAAGATATTTCTTATCGCATCTAGTTATGAGCCTAACTTGCTTTAGTAGAATGTTTTATGGGAAAAGTAGTAGTTTCTAGAAGATATAGATGCTAAACGAATTAGAAATGTTTTAAGGTATGCAAAATGAGGTCCTACACTAGTATCTTTAATATAGGTGATGACAATAAGTTTTAGCATATTTTGAAGTTCATTATCGCAATTTTCACTAAGAATCTTTCGGCTTTAATTGTTCTTTTAATTCCGCTAACTGACTTTCTTTAAAAACCATAGTACGGTGTGGAAACGGAATTTCGATACCTTTTGCGTCAAATTCTTTCTTAATGCTTTCCAATAAATCGCATTTCATGACAAATGATGATGGATAATCTTTTGCCCAGGTCCATGCTCTAAGCGTAACTTCAGACTCATTAAGACCGATGACGCGCACCAATACTTTAGGATCTCCGTTTTTTATATCTAAAGGATTTCTATTATCAATAATACTGGGATGTTGGGTACACTGCTCGCGCATAATCTCTTTAGCGGTATCAATATTACTATCATAAGAAATACCAATCTCTATCCATTGGCAGCATTTACGATCGCCTAAATCATAATTGATAAGCTTCTCCTTATTGATGATGGAGTTTGGAACCACAATCATCTTATTTTCAAAATTTCGGATTACCGTATGGCGTAAAGTAATATCTATCACCGTACCCACCATGTCATCAGAAATACGTACAATATCAAATATTTTAAAAGGCTTAAAGGTGATAATAAACACACCGCCCACTAAATTAGCTAAGGCTTCTTGAGAGGCTACCCCAGCAATAACGGCAATAACCCCTGCCCCACCCAAAGCTGTTTGTGCCAAGCCACGTAAGGAAGGGAAGGCCATGACCGCAAAAAGAACACCTAAGAAATAGACCCCAAATACGGCCAGATTTCGTAAAAATTTATAACTGGTAGGATCGCTCTTTTCTTCTACACGTTTTGCAATGACATGGGAAAAAAGCATCTGTACTACAGAGACCCCAATAATGGTAAGAATAAGCACTAAGCCTAAATAGAAAATAAGCCAAAAATCTTTCTGTACCCGTTGGTAATATTGTTCATTGATAAACACAAATATCAAGGAAATTAACCCTAAAACAACCCATAAGGTTTTAAGAATACGACGCAATAAATCTAGCGTGCTAGCTTCTTGATTGGGAAATTTAGCCTGTAATTTATTCTTCAACCATTTATGAAAGTAATTGGTTAAAACAAGTAGTAGAGCTACTATTCCGATAGTAGCTAGAATGTGGTAAATAGCCTTTAAATTTTCTTGAATAAAATCGTTCATTCGGGTAACGTATTACGGTTTTTTAAAGATGTTTTACTGTTCTATACCTCAAATTTACAGTTTGTTACTCATATTAAGATACTCTTAGCGATAAGAATTAACTTACAGGAACTAAAAAGGAGGTATAACTTTATTTAAAGTTGGAAAAAATAATGGGGTGAAATAGCTTTTTAACGTTAAAAATAAACCTGTTAACGTTGAATAATCGCATCGTAAAAGAATTGCATAATTCGCAAAAAAAATATGATTCCCTTTATATACATTTGTGCGATTAATAACACTAAATTTTAACTAATTATGAACTTGAAAAAAATCTCCCTACTATTGTTTTTAGCTGCAGCGTTTACTTTTATGAGCTGTTCAACAGAAGATACTGAAACTACAGAAGTAGCATTGCGCACCAAAGTATATACTTTAGATTCTGCCGATAATGCCGCAATTTCTGGAACCGCTACATTTACAGAAAAAGAGGACGGAACTACAACAATTTTATTAAGCTTAACCAATTCTAATAATGATATTCACCCAGCATTTATTTATTTAGATGATGTTTCTTCTACAGGAGCGGTAGCGATTACTTTAGCGCCTATTGAATGTAATTGTGAAGAAAGTACTACAGAAGTTTCTATGTTAGACAATGGTACTCCTATTACTTTTAGTGAATTATTATTTTTTGATGGAAACATTAGAGTACACCAAAGTGCTAGTGACTTAGAAACAGTTATTGCGGAAGGGAACGTTGGTATCAATGCGATCAACGAAGAAGCTAAATAAGTATAAAATACCCTATATATAAAAGCCTCGAAGATTTATCTTCGAGGCTTTTTTACTAAATACTAATTTAAATTAGTATTCTTTTTTATCTTGCTTAGCATCCCAAGCATTAAATACTTCTAAGGCATCTTTACGTGCTAATTGCACAAACTTAATTTGACGCCCGTCAATATCTTTATCAATCTCATCATAAATAAACTGATCATCAAATTGTATGGCAGCAGCATCTTCACGGTTACAACCAAAATAAACCATCTTAGGCCTGGTCCAGTAAATAGCGCCTAAGCACATAGGGCATGGTTCACAGGACGTATATATAGTACAATCTGTAAGTTCAAAATTATTTAGTTTTTTACAGGCTTCACGAATAGCCACGACCTCAGCATGTGCTGTAGGATCATTGGTAGACGTAACTCTATTATATCCTTCTGCGATAATTTCGTCGTCTTTTACCACTACGGCTCCAAAAGGTCCGCCAGCATTAGCATTCATACCTTCTTCGGCAAGTGCTATAGCTCTTTTCATGAAAAACTCATCTCTTTCTGTCATTCTTCTTCAAATTTAAAATGCGGGCAAAATTCGGCAATATTTATAGAAATCCGAATAATAAACCCACATTTTATGAACAAAACATTATTTTAACTAATACAACGGGCAAAATTATAAGCCGCAAAAACCAAATTATCAGTACTCGTTGCCATAGCTTCTTCTATAGTGGTAATTTCTTTTAAGATAGCTGTAGTATAGGTGATGCCCAATGCTTCTTGTGCTGCTATAGATAAATCTACAACTCCGCACAAAGCGGCAACTTTTATTTTTTCTTTATGCGCAGCGGTCAATACCCCTTGTATTGTTTTTCCTGATAATGATTGAAGGTCCAGTTTCCCCTCTCCCGTAATAATCCAATCAGCATCTTTTATTTGAGTATCAAAATCTGCCAATTCTTTTATTAGCTCGATGCCTGATGCAAGTGTGCCGTTTAAAAATACAGAAACCCCTACGCCCATTCCTCCCGCGGCACCACCACCTTGAATGGATTGTACCTCTATAGCATACATAGAATTAACCACACGGGCAAACTGTTGCAGTCCAAGATCTAGCGCTACTATCTGCTTCTCGTTTGCTCCTTTCTGGGCAGCATAAATATAGGCAGCTCCATCTTTTCCGTACAGTGGATTAGTAACATCGCACGCAACCTTTACCTTTAATTTCTTTAAATTTTTAGCTACTTTATCGGTACCAATATGGTCAATATAGATCAAATTAGCACCAATGGGTTTCAGTAGTTGCTTATTGACATCAAAAAACTCAAAGCCTAAAGCGGTTAACATGCCTATTCCAGCATCATTAGTAGCGCTACCTCCAATACCTAAAATTAAGTGTTCTGCTCCCCTACTCACACAATCTGCAATTAGTTCTCCTGTACCATAGCTACTGGCATTCATACAATCAAAATCATCAGCATCTAATAATTTTAAGCCAGAAGCTTCTGCCATTTCTATAAAGGCAGTTTTGGTTTCATCAGAATATAAATACGAGGCTTCTACCTGTTTAAAATGCGGATTATTTACGGATACGGTAACCATGGTACCGTGAATGTAATTTTTAATAACATCAACAGTACCATCGCCGCCATCGGCTAAAGGAATTTTTATAATATCCGCTTGCGGAAATACTTTTAGGAGTCCCTCTTCTACAGCATCGCAAAATTCAATACCAGTTAGAGAGCCTTTAAATTTATCGGGTGCAATTACAAATTTCATCGAATGTATTTTAACTTAAAATAGCAGGTAAGGAGGTGCTTATTAATACAATTACGCAAAAATAAACGACTAAGATAGCGAGTTCTTTTCTACTAGGATCGTAGACCACTTCTAGCCCTTCTTTTGGTTTAGCCTTCACAATATAACTAACGCTTAATGCAACGATAATTGTAACTAAACAACCTAATGCATTCCACCAGAACCAGAATATTTGGGGAACATACAGCCATAAGTACATATTAAAAAGGACACCAGATATGATCCCAATATTAGCCCCTAAAGCATGTGTTTTTTTAGTAGCAATTGCCAAAATAAATACCGCCAGTATAGGTCCGTAAAAAACAGAACTAATTTTATTAATAACCTCAATTACGGTACCCTCAATACTCCCCGCAAAAAAAGCAAAGAATAAACATACTAAGCCCCAAAAAATAGATAAGTATCTAGAGTAGCTGATGTATTTTTTGTCTTCAATATTGGGTTTAAAACGCTTTACAATATCTTCCATAGTCACCGCAGAAAGTGAATTTACAGTAGAACTTAAGCTAGACATTGCTGCAGACATAATAGCGACTATTAAAATACCAATAACTCCGTTAGGCAAGTATTTTATAATAAATACAGGGACCATTAAATCTGCCCTTTTACCTTCTAAAGAGCCAATATTTGCATTATAAACAGTATCAATCATTTCTTGATAACTAACATCTTGCACTAAAAGTGTTCCAAGCACCAATCCCATAATACAATAGGTTAAGGTAAAAGGGAACCGCAGTAAACCATTGGCTAATAGTAACTTTTTTAACGAAGGCATATCTTTAGAAGACAATAAACGTTGGGATTGCGTTTGGTCTGTTCCGTAGTAAGAGGCATATAAAAAGAAACCTCCTAAGACCATAGGCCAAAAACCAAATTCATCATTCCCATCGGCATTATTAAAACCCCATTTACTAAAATCTACTGCTTGAATACGGTCTGGATCTACTTTCGTTAAGAAATTATCTACGCCACCCAACTCACTAAAACCGTAAAACAAACAAATAATGATTCCGAAAAAGAGAATGGTCATCTGAATCACATCGCCCCAAATGACCGCTTTCATTCCGCCTTGAAACGAATAGATCATGGTAATAATACCAATTAACAGCACAGAAACAACAAAATCTAATTGGATGGTCGCCTGTAATATCAGCGCCATGGCATAGACCATAACTCCAGTGGCTACCGACCTACTAATCTGAAAAACAACACTAATTAAGAGTCTGGAAGAAGAATCAAAACGTTTTTCTAAGTACTCGTAAACACTGACTATACCAGATTTATATAAGGTAGGTAAGAGAACGATTAATAAAAAGGCCATAGCCAATGGCACCCCAAATTCATAGGTAAGCCATTGCATACCTCCCCCCTGTTTTAAACCTACAAAAGCGGGAGCAGAAATAAAACTAACTGCTGATAATTGTGTTGCCATTGTGGATAAACTCAAAGGAAACCACCCCATAGATTTACCGCCTAAAAAGTAATCTCCGGAAGTTTTATTCTCTTTAAAAAAGAAGCCCATAGCTAAAAAAGCTAAGAGATATACTATTATAATAATATAATCTAGATAGTTCATAGTTGGTTGGTTTTTATTTATTTAAGCATATCGATGAGCAAGGCAGCACTCCATGAAAAGTTGTTACCTCCATAACCGATCTTTTCGGTATCTCCAACTTTTTTAATAGGATTAAAATACTCAAAAAAGCCATTCTTTTCTATCAATGCTATAGAATCTTCTTTTACACGCTGTGCAATATCATTAAAACCATATCTTTTTAAACCATTGTAGAGTATCCAATTCATATTTATCCAAACGGGACCTCTCCAGTATTTTTTGGGATCAAAACGATCACTCTGTGGATCAAAAGAAGCACATAAATATAATTCTTCATCGCCAAATTTTCCCATCATAGTCTGTATTAAAAGGTCTGCTCTCTCTTGATTAGGAATTCCTCCATATAAAGCAGAAAAGGAAGAAGAAGTAACAAAACGGATAGGAGCATCTTTTCTCAAATCATAATGTACGTAAGCATTCAGTTTATCATCCCATAATTTTTCATTAAAGCCTTTGATACTCTTTTCTTGCCATTTTTCTAATTGCACTACTTTTCCTGTATCTCCTAATAATCGGTATAAATGAATAAGCGATTCGTTAGACTTTATAAGCATGGCATTAAATAAAGGATCTAAAACAAGGAAGGGCGAATGTTCTGCAATTTTAGCATCGTCATAATGATACTCTTTTGCAATTTCTATAATATTTAAGTAATGATCATATTCGCGCTTTGTTGGTCGTTGTGACGCATCTACATGAGTTGTATCCCTGCGTTCAAAGGTGTAGTCTGGCGGATTCATAGTTTTCCAAATATCATCCCAAATAGGAGAATTATCAGTGCCTGATTCCCAGTTGTGATAGATAAAAACAAGTCCTTCATTGTTCACATCTCTATGCGTATAGAAATACGCGTGATTGTCATATACGTTATCTATTTGAGTAGCGATATAGTTCAAAATATCTTCTTTATCTTCTGCAATTCGATACATTTCGTCAAGAACAAAACCAGTAACTGGAGGTTGAGTCATTCCTGTAGATTTGTATTTTTTTGAAGCAAGCGGACTCAAATCTGAGCGGTGTACGTTTGCCCCAGGAAAGTAGGTGTCACTCTCATTATGAAAAATGATATGTGGAATAAATCCATTTTGCCATTGCGCATCCAATAAGGTCGCAATTTCAGTTTTTGCCTTCTCCATATCATAATGTGCTTGCCCGATAGCAATAAAACCACTATCCCACTTCCATTGAAAAGGATATAAGCCTTTACAAGGTATCGTAAAACCACCTTCTTGGAAGTTTTCTTCTAATATGCTTATGGCCTGTTTGATTAAATGTTCTTTCATAAATAAAAAAATTAAAACACATTGGAAGCTCTCAGGAACCAATGTGTTTGGTCTATACTAAATATTTAACTTAAAAAGTAAATGTCGCGTTTAAGAAGACACGTGTTGGTAAAATTGGTCTACCTACAAAATATGCTTCTTCTGTTTGCGTATTATTCAATCGAGGAGAACCTTCTGTAATTCCTTCAGAATTAAATAGGTTGTATACTTGTGCACCAAGTCTAACACTACCTCCATCTTCGTCTGTTTTGAAGGTATATCCTAGATTTAAGTTGGCAATACTAATAGCATCTAACTCAATTGTATTGGAATCATTTGTATATTTTTTACCGGTATAGTTGTAATTAAAACCAGCATCTAAAACCGCATTGTCATAATCGATACCAATAGCATTTATAAAGTTTGGCTGTCTAGAAATTTTATTCCCTTCAAATTGTGGATTTGCAGTAGATTTAGTGATTTCATGACTTTGTATAGTTAGCGAACCGTTTAAACTAAAATCTTGAACAAATCTCCAGTTGTAGGTGCCTTCAAAACCAAAAGTCTTTGTGTCTTGTGTATCTACGTCTTCAATAAAACCGCCACCAGGCGCATTGATAAAGTTCACTACTCTACGGTCGTTAAGATTTATAGCATAGAATGCGCCAGTACCTGAGAAGTTATTTTTACCATATTTAACACCTGCTTCACCTTGTATGATTTTTTCAGTATCATAACTACTAGGATTACCGAAACCATCAAATTTTGTACCTCTTAATTCAGGAAAGAAATAACCTCTAGAGAAGTTACCATACGCGCTAAAAGCGTCGCTTACTTTATATAAACCAGCTAAAGCAACTGCAAAATCATCTGCAGAAACATGCCCTCTTGTCCAGCTGCCATTACCCCAAGTAACATTGTCTAAATTAGCAATTCCAGTATTATCTACAGCATAAGATGTTGATCCTTCAGATTCAATATCTCCAGAAGCACGTTCATAACGTACACCAAAATCCAAATTCCATCTGTCCAATTTAATTTCATCTGCCAAGAACAAAGCAATTTTATTACTAGAAATATTTCTGTTGGTATACGCAGTACCTCTATTGGTAACCCCATTAATAGAGTATCCAGAAAGTTCTACTAAATCTGGTCTGTTGTTATATTCTCCAAGATAATTTGTGATGACATTAAAATCTCCTGCGGAAGATCTAGAAATAAAAGTACCTCCAGTGATGGTATGATCGCCAGCAGTTCTTGTTAATTTAATATCTGCCATGGTCTCAGACAAAGGTCTGGTTCTGTCTAAAATTCTGTTTTCAAATAATAAAGCATTAGCAGCTAAAGGCTGTCCGTTTAAATAGGTGAAATCTCCACCGGTTAAACCTCTTGCGGCTAAATATTCTGTTTGAGTTTCTACAACATTAGCACCGCTAACACCACTACCATCTAAAAATAAATTAAATTGGTGAGCATATTTTGAGTAGCGCAACTTGGCATCCATTTTTAAATTATCAGAAAAATTATGCTTGAAATGCGTTAGGAAAAATCCGCCTTTTGTAGCAACTCCATCTTCAATAGGAGATTCATACACCCCATCTGGTGTTCGGTACGAAATGTTTGATGCAGCGGCTGTTTGTAAGGTATAAATCGTATTTCCATCATTACCAGTAGGACGGTCACGAGAACCACCTTCTAAAGGATAAGGTAAAAAGAACTGTACTTTATCGTCTATAAATTGACCAGAAAAAGTAATAGAACCATTTTTAGTCACCTGTTTAAGGTTCCCTCTTAATTGAAACCCTTCTGTAGGCAATCCTGTTTTAATAGGTCCGTCATCATAACGATAGAAACCAGAAAGCGCGTAAAAGGTATTAGAATCTTCGCCACCTAAAGGGCCACTAGTCACAAAATCTGCCTTGTAGCGAGAGTTTGTAGCCACTTCTGTACGAATTGTTGTTTTCTGATTTACACCACCTGTGATGCTGTTGTAGTTAATAATACCAGCGACAGATCCTACTCCGTATAATATAGAAGAACCCCCACGTACAAATTCTAAGTTTTTAATACCGATATCATTTCTAAAATAAACATCATGTGCAGAAGAGTTAAGTCCGAATGTGCTTAACACCGGCATACCATCAATTTGTAATGGCGTATACTGATATTGACCTCCAGAAGGGAGTCCTCTCACAAAAACGTTAGAGGCAACTTCACCACCACCACCTTCAGCAGTAATTCCAGGAACACCGATTAAAATATCAGCTTGACTGCTTGTGTTTGCTTTAGCTAATTGTTTAGCACCTAAAGAAGTAACAGATAAAGGAGATTCTTTTTGCGATCTTGTAGTAGATGTCGCTGTCAATAAAATTTCATCTAATTGTTCTCCACTTTCTATCATTACAATGTCTACTTGTACTGTTCCTCCATTTAATGTTACTTGTTTTTCAACAACTCCATACCCAATGTAGGTAACACGAATAGTTTGTGTTCCAGTTAAACCTGAGTTTAAACTGTAATTTCCGTCAAAATCGGAAATAGTTCCTGCAGTTGTGCCTTTGATAATAATGTTGGCACCTGCAACGGGTATTCCTGAATCATCATTGACCACACCTTTAATTTCTGTTTGTGCGGATACGCTCGAAAATCCAAGAATGCAAACGAATGCAAAAATTAAATTCTTCATAATTTGTCGTTTAGTTAATAAAAGTTTTTGAGTTAATTATTTAAATACAGGTTAAATTTATATTGATATTATAATTTTTAAGTGCAAAATTTACAAATTTCTTATGCAAACGTTTGCGGGAACGATTGCAATGTGTTAAATTTATTGGGGGAGTCATAAATTACTCTTAAAATATAAAAAAGAGAGGACATGGAAAAGAAGACTACGGTTACCTTAAAAGATCTAGCAAGGAAGTTAAGTATCTCTGTTTCAACAGTGTCAAGAGCCTTAAATAATCATCCAGATATCAGTGATCTTACCATTAGTAGGGTAAAAGAATTGGCTGAAAAATTAAATTATGTGCCTAATTTGTTTGCTAAAGGTTTTAGAACTCATAGAACGAATATTATAGGAGTGATTGTACCTAATATTTCTCACTTGTACACGTCTACCCTACTCAAAGGGATATTGGAAGAGGCCGAACTCAATGGATATCGGGTGATAATTTCAGAATCTAACAATGAAGAGAATAAACAAACTGAAATGTTGCAAACCATGTTGCAATTTGGTGCAGATGGTATTTTATTATCTTTAGCTAAAAAAACAAAATCTATCCATCAGGTATTGGAAACCTTACAGCGAATTCCCTTAGTATTGTTTGATAAAGTCTCAGAAAAAGTACCTTGTACTCAGATTGTAATAAATGAGGAAGAAGCGGCTTTCAATGCTGTAGAACATTTAATTGGTTTAGGAAAAAAAAGAATTGCCATCCTTAAAGAAACAGAGAATTCCTTCAATTCTGAAAAACGCTTTGAAGGCTATAAAAGAGCTTTAAAAACGTATGGTATTCCTTTCAATCCAAAATTAGTACAGAGTACGGAAGATATTTCATTAAATAATGGCAAGCGACTTACGAATGTTTTATTGAGTCAGAAAGTAAGACCAGATGCTATTTTTGCAATTACAGACAATGCCGCTATTGGCGCTATTAAAGCATTGCATAAATTTAATGTAAAAATCCCAGAAGAAGTTGCGGTGGTAGGATTTAGTAATTCAATAAATTCAACGATAATACAACCAGAGCTTTCTACTGTAGACCAACCAGGAGAACGTATTGGTCGAATTGCAGCTAAGTCTTTAATAGAAGAAATTAACCTTCCTAATAAAGAATTGGTATCTAAAACTATTGAGATTAAGACAAATTTAATTGTACGGGATTCCTCTTTTAAAGCGCTTTAACCTTATATAATTATGATTTGTGAGGAGGTCTGCTATACCAAATGGATGTTTTTTCCCATTTGGCATTCTCTAAAATTGATAAGTAGGGGTTGTTGGTATCGCCTTTTACCTTCAAGAAATTACAATCAGTTATTCAATTAATCGTTTCTATAGAATTTCCCTTACCTAATAATAGTCTATGACAAGAGCATATATACCACTTGTTGTTATTGAAAACGTCCAATCTAAGATAATGCAACTATTTTCCGCAATGGGTTTGTCCAGCGCTTAATTCTTAGGAATGTTTGCAATATTTTTAGTATTGACACCTCCTAAAATCAAGCATCTAGAAATTAAATTAATCAAGTGGCGGAATAGCATTTGTACATCAAAAAAGAAACTTAATGCTGTTGTGCCCTTGTATAATAAGCATGAAATTCTGATTGCAATGTAATAAATTCCTGCAGTTGAATTTTGATCCGATCAACTTGATTTTCTAAGAGATCTTTTCGTTCTTTAACTGAGTAAATTATTTCTTGATTTGTTTTTTTTAAACGATGCATCTGTTGTTTTAACAAACTCTTCCGTTCAAATAAATCTTCCGTTTTTGGCTCGCAAGTGTAACTGTTGAGTTTTACGTCTAATTGATCTAATTCTTTTGAATACCGCTCTAATTTGATTAAATAATTGCGTTTATCCAAAAAATCTTTTGGCTGTGCTACATTAATTTTTGATTCTTTCATGTCCTCGTGTTTAAATCCACTATTAATGTACGAAAAATACTTCAAACTAAAAATGATTTAATATAGTATTAATGCATATTTAACAATTACTTTAAGGAAAAAATGTGGTATCTTTAAGTATCAGAAAAGAGTTAGTATTAGTATCAATTTAAATAAAGTATATATATGAATATCAATTTTGAATATAACGACGTAAAAGCAAGTGAAAGATTGGAAATTTTCGCAGGTAAGAAACTTACAAAGCTTTTTGATAAACATGATAATATTATTCGTGCAGATGTTTTTTTGAAAAAGGAAAATACCTCTACTCCAGATACAGGGTTAATTTGTAATATTAAATTAAGTATTCCTGGTCCAGTATTATTTGCAGAATCTAGCAATGGAAGTTTTGAAGCATCAATAGCATCATCTGTAGATGAATTAGAACGTCAACTTCAAAAAAGAAAAGATAAAATGAGTAGGGTTAAATAGTACCTATTTGTTATTCCTAGAAAGAAAGCCTTAAAACATAAATGTTTTAAGGCTTTCTTTGTTTTTTAGAGGAAAGGATCAATTGCCATTACCTTAATTTTGGTTTGGACCAGACCAATTTAAGCTACTCGTTTTAAGAACTTTGCAATGTAGCTACTAGTGAGTTAAAATTAGTTACGTTTAAATTCTACCATGTTTGTACAATTTAACTCGAACAGAAACACGACAATCTCTTCTTCTTCTTCTTCTTCTTCTTCTTATTCTTCTTCTGCTAGTGTAGTTTTTGCTGGTGCTATTTTTTTCTTGAGCAATAAGTTGATAAAATACTACAGAAAAGAACAGGATAATCACCCAGAAAGAATAATATTTTTTTTTATTTTTCATAGCAGAGTTGCTGTATTGCAAAAAAAAACAAAGTTTTGGTGTTTTGTAAATTTGAATTGAGTCTTACATTGTATGTTAGGTGTCTAATTTTTCTGCTATATATTGGAGTTAATAAATACACTCAATAACCATTAAAATCGATTGAATTAATTATTTTTTAATTCTGATACTTATTATTATCAAATCATGATTACTTTTACTTTTTAAAATGCATTCATATGTTAATTTGGGGATTGTTTCTGGTGCTAATTATAATTTTTTTAGCCCTTGATTTGGGTGTTTTTAATAAAGAAGACCATATTATAAAAACAAAAGAGGCTAGCATATGGACCGCCGTTTGGGTTACCGTTGCTTTAGCGTTTAGCGGAGTGATTTATTGGTTGTTCTCTTCGGGGCTAATAGAAAATCCTACGGGACTTACACCCAAAGGTGCTGTTTTAAAGTACATTACCGGATATTTAATAGAACTTTCTTTAAGTATTGACAACGTGTTTGTTATTGCTGTGATTTTTACTTCTTTTAAAATTCCATTAATTTACCAACATCGCGTATTATTTTGGGGTATTCTAGGAGCCATTGTGTTTAGAGCTTTAATGATCTTTTTTGGGGTAGCTTTAATTACGAGATTTGAATGGATTATTTATGTATTTGGAGTATTCCTATTGTATACTGCTTTTAAGATGTTAAAAGGAGATGATGAAAACTTTGATCCTAAAAACTCTTTTGTTTTTCGGCAAATTAAAAAAGTATATCCAATAACGTCTCAAATTAATGGACACGATTTTTTTGTTAAGCGGATGGGATTGAATGCAGCTACTCCCCTATTTGTAGCCCTAATTGTTATAGAGCTGACAGATATTTTATTTGCGCTAGATAGTATTCCTGCCATATTAGCCATTACAGCAGATCCTTTTATTGTATTTACCTCTAATATCTTGGCTATTTTAGGTTTGCGTTCTATGTACTTCTTAATTTCTAGAATGTTACAGAAATTCAGATACATCAATTATAGTTTGGTTGTTATCCTAGCCTTTGTGGGGATAAAAATGCTCTTGTCTCATCATGTAGAATTTCCAGAGTGGTTATCTTTAGGAGTGATAGCTTTAGCACTAATTGGTGGTATAGTTGCATCTCTTTTGATTAAAGGGAAAGAAGAAGAAGTTATTTAGCATCTAATTTATTCTGAATAATCTGTAAGGCATCATTAACGGTAAGCATCTGATCCATATCTTCATTTTCAAGGGTAATATCAAAAGCATCTTCAACATCTAGCACAATATCTACGAGGTTGGCAGAATTAATATTTAACTCATTAATGAAATGACTTTCATTGGTAACTTCCAAAATTGACACATCTTCAGGAAGGTAGATTTTTATAATTTCTTTTAATTTCTGATAGCGTTCTTCTGTTTCCATAGGGTGTAATTAAATACGGGGATAATTAGTTTATATATTCTTTAAAAATAGCACATGCATTTACATCTCCAAAGCCAAAGCTTGCTTTTGCCATAATTTTAGGTTGATGCTTTATAGTTTGTTGAGGAATTTTATGTGGGGCTATGAGCCGCGTAATGTCAGGATGCAAATCTTCACAGTTGCTATTTCCAAACACAAGACCTTCCTTAAATTGTAGTATGCTTGCAACAGCTTCAATACTCCCAGCAGCGGCTAAGCAGTGACCAAAAATACCTTTGAAAGAATTGATATAAGGAAAATTGCTTTCTTTACGACCCAAGGCCTTACTCCAATTCTCTATTTCTAGTGCGTCTTTAGCTGTTGCTGTCAAATGCCCATTTATGACATCAATATCTGCAAAATTAATATGGGCATCTCTAACGGCATCAACAATACAGCGCTGTACCGCTTCACTATTTGGTGCTGTCATAGTGCCTTCACCTCTTTGTCCGCCACTATTCACGGCACCCCCAAGAACTTCAGCATAAATTGGAACGCCTCTTTTTAATGCGCTATCTAAGGACTCTAACACCAATGCTCCCGCCCCACTCCCTGCTACAAAACCAGTTGCAGAGGCACTCATAGGTCTACTGGCATTCGTAGGATTATTGTTATAGGTTCTTGGCAGTATTCGCATGGCATCAAATCCACCCCAAACATAAGGTCCACTATCACTACAACTACCTGTAAGTATGACGTTTGCCTTCCCTAACTTAATGCGTTCATACGCCATTAGAATACCTTCGGTACCTGTAGTACATGCCGAAGAATTTGTGGTTACTTGATTACCGCAACCTAATATACCACCTAGATAAGCACTTATGCCACTAGCCATAGTTTGCATAACAGAGGTACTGCCCAACCGACGGGTGTTTTTGGCATCAATTAAATGAATAGATTCCCTAAATTGATCTACCCCTAGTATTCCGGTACCAAAAATAATTCCGTTATCCCAATCCGGAGAAGTAGTATTTTTAATAGGTAATTTAGCATCTTTCCATGCATCTACACCAGCGATTACGCCATAGACAATGCCCGTAGAATTTAAAGCACGCAATTGTAATGGTGTAAAATAGGCCTGTTTGTGAGCATCTGTTACTTGTGGCTTTCCTGCAATATGGCACCCAAATTCTAAATCTGCCAATTCTTGTTGGAAACGGATACCACTAATTCCATTCTTTAAAGAATGGGTGAAATCTGATAGGTTAACGCCGTTTGGCGCGCAAACTCCCAAACCTGTAATGACCACACGGTTATTCATTTGATTTATTTTTAAGCATTCCTGCAATCGTTCCTTTGCAAACTAATTTTCCTGCTGCATTATGCATTTTTACATGACATTTTAATTTATGAAACCGAAAGTATATTTTTTCAGATGTAACGCTTACTTTTTCATCGGGATACACCGGTAAATAGTATTCCATTTCTGAACTTGTTAACGCAATTTGCAAGGCATTATCTCTTAAAGTATCACTTGAAGTAATCAGGTGAATACCTAAGCATACTAGTCCTATTTGAGCACAACACTCCGTTAATAATACTCCTGGAGTAATAGGGTTATTTTTAAAGTGACCCTTGTAAAAATCAGCTTCTTTTTTAAAGGTATAAAATCCAGAAACACCATTGGTGTCTATAGCCGTTAGACCATCTACAAACAAAAAAGGAGCTGTGTAAGGCAACTGTGCTAGTATAATTTGATGTTCCATATTATTGTAAACTTTCTCCTCCATCTACTTTAATAACCGTTCCAGTGATCCACTTAGCTTCTTCCATGGTTAACAGATAAACAGCATTAGCAATGTCTTCAGGAGTCGTTAATCTTTTGTTCGGATTCCGACTTAAAGCACTATCTTTTATACGTTCATATCCAGGAATCATCTGAAGTGATGCTGTATCTACAATTCCTGCTTGAATACAATTGGCTTTAATTCCAATAGGAGCAAATTCTAGGGCTATATTACGGGTAATGGCTTCTAGAGCTACTTTGGCAACAGAAACTGCCGCATAATTAGGTATAGCCTTAGTATTGCCCTCACTAGTAAAAGAAATTATCCGAGTATCTGTAGCGAACAACTTATTTTTCACGACATCTTTGGTCCAATCATATAAACTAATCGCCATAGCATCAAGGGTAATGGTAAAATCTTGATGTTCTAATTCTTTTTCAATTTCGGAATGCATCGGTTTAAGGTTGCCCTTGGCTATACTGTGTACCAAAACAGCAATAGTATCTGTAGCTATCCAAGTTTTGATATCTTCAATTACTTCTGTTCTTTTCTCGGGATTGGTGCCATCTACATTATAATTCTTTAATAGAATTCCTTTCTGTCTTATGGCTTCAAAATCGGCTGTTATTTGTTCTAAATCGCTTCGCCTGCTGCGATGAACAATTATGAGATTAAAATTATGCTGCGCTAGTTTTTTGGCAGTAGCCAAACCTAGTCCGCTACTTCCGCCAAGAATTATGGACCATTTATTTTTTGCTGTATTTTTCATATTACCACTCTAATAAAACCCGTTGTGCAGAGAAACCAGGTCCAAAACTCAAAACCAAACCCTGTTCTCCTTTGGGAATTTCTTTTTCTAAAAAACGCTCTAATACATATAAAACGGTAGCACTACTCATATTACCATAAAGGCGAAGCACTTCTCGTGTATCATCAATGTTTTTTCCTAAAGCTCCAAAAAGTTCTTCTACAGTTTGTACTATTTTACGTCCGCCAGGATGAAAAATTAAATGATCCACTTTTTCAATAGCACTTCCATTCTTTTTTAAAAATGGATGGACAATTTCTGGAAAATGAGCGGCAATAGTAGCGGGTACGGCAGGGTCTAAGATCATTTGCAAGCCGTTATTGGTTAAATCGAACCCCATCATATGGGTGGCATCTTTAAAATGATACATTTCATCCCCAATAATTCTAGGTCCTATAGCATCTTCTTCCGAAGATAATAATACACAAGCAGCACCATCACCAAAAATAGCAGCACTGACCATGTTTGCCATAGAATAGTCTTCTAATTGGAATGTGGCTGTGGGGCTCTCTACGGCTATAACGGCTGCTCTTTTGTTTGGATTAGCTTTTAAAAAATTGGTGGCGTAAATGAGTCCCGATACCCCTGCAGCGCAACCCATTTCTGTGACAGGGAGGCGAACAATGTCTTGTCTTAAATTTAAATCATTAATCAAATACGCGTCTAAAGAAGGAATCATGATGCCTGTACAACTCACGGTGATGATATAATCCAGAGAATCTGGTTCCCAATTAGATTTTTTTAAGGCTTTTTGTAATACCTGCTTTCCTAATTTTTTGACTTCTCGAACATAGATTTTATTTTTATCTTCAAAAGAAGTGGCTACAAAAACCTCTTCCGGAGCCATAATACTATAGCGTTTATCTACGGCAGCACCTTCGAAAATCTTTACCACCTTACGCTGAAAACGTTCCTCTTGACCTGCAAGCCAAGTTTCTACTAAGGGTAGAATTTCGGCAGTTGTTCTGCTGTATTCAGGAAGTTGCTTTGCAACCGATATTATTTTAACGTCATTCATGTGTTCTTTTATCTAGCTTAAACTATGTGACTTGTACTTTGTTTTTTTATTGGTTTCATGACCCATAAATACCGAAATGCCCATTTCCATTGTATGTCATGAGAAACATTAGGCAGTTTTTTTGCATATGATTTCAGCTCCTTTTTGATAAAAGCTCTTTGTATGGAGATTAAGCCATCAATCTTAGCAATTCTTGTTTTTATAAAAATAGCACTAAACAGGTGAAAAAGATAGTAGGCCCATCTACTTCTTTGTAAATCATTGATCACGACCCCTATTTGAGCAAGTTTAGTAAACTTATTTAAGAAAATGAGTACTTGATCATCAGTAAAATGATGCATGGTTAACGTGTTTATCAATATGTCACATTTTAAATCTTCTTCTTTAAGCGTTAAAATATCTTGGTAAAGGAATCTGATTTCAGGGAATTCTTTAGCGTTTTTTCGGGCAATTTCAAGGGCTTTTTCATTTAGGTCGATGCCTATAAAAGAAGCCTTTAGCTTATGTTTTCTGAAATATAAAGCCACTTCTCTTAGCATGTTACCATCTCCGCATCCCATATCTACAATGGTATACTGTTCTTTTTTTTGAGTATCCATCAATTGTAGAATAGCCTTCATCGTGATGTTATTGCCACCCAACAGACTATTTACACTGTTAATATCTTGGAAAACGAGTTCTAAGGAGCCTATGGGCTCCTCAAAACTATCCATCAACTCGGGCTGGTTGCTTCTTTCTGATAAATTAATTAACATACGATAGGTTTTCCATGGGTTTGTTTGATAAGTAACTGCAAGAGTTTTGGAGATTTTGCTACAATTTTCATGGCTATATTTGATAGGTTGTTGTGGAGTAAGAGCCACTGTAATTTTCGTCCTATCCAAAGGCGATGCTTAAAGGCTTTATTCCATTTATTTTTGTAGTCAACTTCTAGTAGTTTTCGATTGGGTGTTGGGGAGTTTAAATAAACCACGAGTAGCTCACTTGCGATCTTTGCACTATGTATTGCCATGGCCATTCCGTTACCACAAAGTGGA
This sequence comes from Cellulophaga algicola DSM 14237, assembly GCF_000186265.1. Classification (NCBI taxonomy): domain Bacteria; kingdom Pseudomonadati; phylum Bacteroidota; class Flavobacteriia; order Flavobacteriales; family Flavobacteriaceae; genus Paracellulophaga; species Paracellulophaga algicola. Next base: position 4,400,710 of record NC_014934.1, on the reverse strand, counting down.
TGGATGAGTCCAGCAGAATCACCACACATAAGCATATGGTTTTCTACGGCTTCTTTTTTCTCAAAAGATATTTGTGCTATGCTTAGAGGTTGATCAAAAATAGGAATGGCATCTTCTAAAAAGCTACGTAAAAACGGATTCTCTGAAACTACTCTTGCATTAAAGTTAGTAATACCTTTAGAGTCTTTAAAACTCTTGTAGTTAGTTAAATAGCAAAAATTAACAGCTCCTGTTTCTGTTTTTGATAACCCGCCGTAACCTCCTTTAAAATTATGTAATGCAACAAGATGTTCGGGAAAATCTGGTAATTGATAATGTGCTTTTACCCCTAGCCAGGAAGATTTTTTATTCATAAAACTACGGTTCAAATGCTTGTCCATATTTGAACGTTTTCCAAAGGCACCAATCGTTGTTTTGGATGTGAACACCCTACCTGAATCTGTTTTAACATGAAAAATGTTATTTGTGAAATCTACCGAATTAACCCCTTCAAAAATAAAAGTAACGTCTAGCTTTAGGGCTCGGGTATAAAGAGAAAAATCTAAGGCATACCTGCTAATACCTATACCTCCTAATGGTAGTTTTGTAGTAATAGTGTTTCCTTGTACCGTTGAAAATTGCAGTGTATCTATGGCTACGGCATCAGATAGAGAGATGCCTAATGTATTTAAGTAGGGTACAATTTCATTGGAAACATACTCTCCACATACTTTATGGTGGGGATACTCTTGTTTTTCAAAAACAAGTACACGATGGTTATTTTGTGTCAAATGAATTGCAGCTGTAAGTCCAGCTAAACCACCACCAATAATAATTGTATCATATGTTTTCACACTAGTGAAGATACTTATTTAAACAATAAATCCCGGCAGTAACGCCAGGATTTATTTAAAATATCATTGAAAAAAGTGCTACAAATTAGTTTGTTTTTTGAAGCGCTTCTTGTTTTAGTTCATCACTAGCAACAATAACCATTTCCACTCTACGGTTCTTTGCTTTTCCTTCAGTTGTGCTGTTATCAGATTTTGGTTGTGTTTCACCGTACCATTTTGTAGTCAGTCTATTAGAAGAGATTCCGTGTGTATTTAAATAACTAGTTACAGATTCTGCTCTTTGTTTTGATAGGTTCATATTGTAATCTGCTGGCCCAGCGCTATCCGTATGGCCTTCTACTAGAATATTAGAATCTGGATATTCTTTTAAAATACCAACCAAACGATCTAAAATAGTTGCAGATGTACCTTTAACTACAGATTTATTAGTGTCAAAATATACACCAGCATCTTCGTTAAATACAACATTAATCCCTTCACCTACTCTAGTAACTTCTGCACCTGGTATTTCTTCTTCTATACGTTCTGCTTGCTTATCCATACGGTTACCAATGTATCCACCAGCTGCACCACCTACAACAGCACCAATTATAGCACCTAAAGCGGTATTATTACCGTTTCCAATATTATTTCCTAAGATACCACCAATAGCCGCGCCACTACCGGCACCAATTACGGCACCTTTTTGTTTATTGTTTGCATTTTTAACTGCGCTACAGCTAACTGTCAATGTAACAGCTAGTATAACCGTACTTAATTTTAAACCTATATTTTTCATCATTTTATTGTTTTGTAAATTCATAAACTACAGCTACTTGTTCACCATTAGCCATCACATTTGATTTTAATTTCATATTTGATGCTGTAAGTGCATCAATATCTAAACGATATCCATAACCTCCTGAGATATCTTTCTTCTTCTCATCAATTGCTTTAAATTGTAACTGACTCGTGCCATAATCATTTTCCACTACGGACCAACGAATAAATCGCTCTCCCCCATTACATAAGGTAGACTGTGTAATTGTGTAACTTCCAGTACTGTTATTTTCTCTAAAAAACCAATTACTACCTTCAAAACAGATATCTAATGCATCATTAAATAAAATAGATTTAAAACTGCCTGGTTTCCCTTCAAAAGAAACATTCGTTAGTTGCCAGTTTCCGTTAATTAAATTACGTTTTTCTCTTGCTGCTTTAGGTGCAATACAAGAATTTAAAAGTACACTAAAAAGTAAACTCAGTATTAAAATTTTCTTCATAATAATTATTTTTATTTAGGTAAAACTTATATACGTAAAAATCGTATAAAGGTATTTAATAAACTATGTTAAACCGTTGTTAAACGCCTGCAAGATCATATTAGTATGTAGAATTTTTTAATTCGATGAAATAATTTTTTAGCACGAATACTTAATAGGCTAAAAGGGCCAATAAAGCTTTTAAGAATCTATCTTTGGGTAAATAATTATGTTCTAATGTTTTAGAAAATGGTATTGGCGTGTCTAAGCTTGCTATTCGCTGTACAGGGGCATCTAAATATTCAAAACAATTTTCCATAACTAAGGCAGAAATTTCACTAGCAAGGCTGCCAAATAAGCTGTCTTCTTGTAAAATAATTAATTTACCTGTTTTTTTAACAGAGTTGAAAATAGTTTCAGAATCTAAGGGTTGTAATGTTCGCAAATCTATAAGATCTGCTTTAATTTCCGGATTTTTTTCTAGTACCTCTAAGGCCCAGTGTATTGCTGCTCCATAGGAAACAATAGTAAGCGCGGTTCCTTCTTTTAATACAGCAGCTTTTCCTAATGGTAATGTGTAATAGGCGGTGGGCACTTCTTGGTAAAGACTTCTGTAAAGAGCCTTGTGTTCAAAAAAGAGTACGGGATTAGGATCATTAATAGCGGCGGCTAGTAAGCCTTTTGCATCCACAGGAAATGCAGGGTATACTACTTTTAGCCCAGGTGTTTTGGTAAACCAGGCTTCATTGGTTTGAGAATGAAAAGGACCCGCTCCTACTCCTGCTCCACAGGGCATTCTAATAACAACATCTGCTTTTTCTGCCCATCGGTAGTGCGATTTTGCCAAATAATTAACGATGGGATTAAATCCGCTACTCACAAAATCGGCAAATTGCATTTCTACAATAGCTTTCATTCCATTAATAGATAACCCCATAGCAGCAGAGATTATGGCAGACTCACAAATGGGAGTATTCCGAACCCGTTCTCTTCCAAATTGCGAAACAAAACCTTCTGTAACTTTAAAAACACCTCCGTATTCCGCTATATCTTGCCCCATAATGACTAAGTTGTCATGTTTTTCCATAGCTTGTTTTAAACTTTGGGATATTGCATCTACCAATCGGATATTTTCAGTAGCTATATTTTTAGGATATTCCTTATACCTATAAGGAGCATATACATCCTGCAGCTCTTTTTCTGGATCAAGTAGCAGTTCTTCTTCATGAAAGGCTATTTGTAACTCATCCTCTATTTCTTGCTGTATTTTTGTTTTTAGATGCGCAACACTGTCAGATGAAATAATTTTAGAGGCTATGAGATAGGATTCATAGTTGGCTATCGGGTCTTTCTTTTCCCAAGTATCCAGTAAATCTTGTGGGACATATTTTGTGCCACTCGCCTCTTCGTGACCACGCATTCTAAAGGTTTTAAACTCTAATAGAACAGGCCTTGGGTTTTCTCTCAGGTCTAAGCAAATAGCATTAACTCTAGAGAATACTTCTAAAATATTATTGCCATCAATAATATGTGACTCCATACCGTACCCAATACCTTTGTCGGCAATATTTTTGCACTTAAATTGTTCGTTTGTAGGTGTAGATAATCCATATCCATTATTTTCAACACAAAAAAGTACGGGTAAATTCCACACTGAAGCAACATTTAGGGCTTCATGAAAATCACCTTCGCTTGTAGCACCTTCGCCTGTGAAAACAGCGGTAACTTGTTTATTTTTTTTTAAAACATTGGCAAGTGCTATTCCATCTGCGACTCCTAGTTGCGGTCCTAAATGAGAAATCATACCAATTATTTTGTAGGCTTGAGATCCAAAATGAAAACTGCGATCCCTTCCCTTTGTAAAGCCATTAGCTTTGCCTTGCCACTGGGAAAATAATTTAGATAAAGGAATGTTTCTAGTGGTAAACACGCCTAGGTTTCGGTGCATGGGTAAGATATATTCATCGACATGTAAGGCAGCAGTAACACCAACAGAAATTGCTTCTTGACCTATTCCACTGAACCATTTTGTTATTTTTCCTTGTCGTAATAAAATTAGCATTTTTTCCTCAATCATACGAGGTAATAAAAGTTGTTTGTACAATTGAATTTTTGAATGATCAGAGATTGTATAGTCCGTGTACTTCATAACTTTTGATTCGGATTTGTGGCGTACTATAAATGTAACAAATTTGGCTCAGAACAAAAACATTCTTAACAATTGAGAATTCACTTATTTTTAGTTAAATTTGATTTTTAATTTTTATTATATGAGTGTTGTTCCAAGTGTAGATTTGCAAGATTTCGTATCTGGGGATCCAAAGAGAAAAGAAAAATTTATAAAAGAAATAGGAAGTGCTTTCGAAGATATTGGTTTCGTAGCACTTAGCGGCCATTTTTTGTCTGATAAATTAGTCGATGGTTTGTATGAAGAAATTAAAAGTTTTTTTCAATTACCACAAGACGTTAAAGACTCCTATGAAATAGAGGGTATTGGCGGTCAAAGAGGATATACTTCTTTTGGAAAAGAACATGCAAAAGGCAAGAAGGAAGGTGATTTAAAAGAGTTTTGGCATTTTGGTCAGTACGTTGTAGATAATCCCAAATTAGAAAATGAATATCCGGCTAATGTACTTGTTAAAGAGCTTTCTAATTTTAATGAAGTAGGTGAAGAAACCTATAAAATGTTAGAAAAAACAGCAAAATATGTTTTGAGAGCTTTGGCTTTGCATTTAAATTTAGAAGAAACCTATTTTGATGATTATATTAAAAATGGGAATTCTATTTTAAGACCTATTCACTATCCTCCAATTACATCGGAACCTAAAAATGCAGTGCGAGCTGCAGCACATGGCGATATTAACCTTATCACCTTATTAATGGGGGCACATGGTAAAGGCTTGCAAGTAAAAAATCATAAAGACGAATGGGTTGATGCTATAGCAAAACCAGAAGAATTAATGATTAATGTGGGAGATATGTTATCAAGGTTAACTAACAATAAGCTTAAATCTACAATACATCAGGTGGTGAATCCTCCTAAAGAATTATGGGGAACTTCTCGTTACTCAGTACCATTTTTTATGCATCCCGTAGGTGAAATGTCTTTAAAATGCTTAGAGAATTGTATTGATGAAGAAAACCCTAAATTATATGAAGATATAACTGCGGGAGACTATTTACAGGAGCGTTTGATAGAATTAGGGTTGATAAAAAAATAACCTAAATGTCTTTAGAAACATTAAAAATTATTTTTAAACGAGATTTATTAAAACTTAAAGTAGAAATTGAAAGCTATAAAGAAGAAGCTTCTTTGTGGAAAGTAGATAAGAGTATTACCAATTCAGCAGGAAACTTATGTTTGCATATCGTAGGTAATTTAAACGCATTAATTTGTGTGCCTTTTGGTAAAACAAATTATATAAGAAATAGAGAAGCAGAATTTTCTTTTAAAAATAGTAGTCGGCCTGTTTTAATAAAACAGGTTGATGATACAATTATAGCAATAGAAAAATCGTTAGAAACTATTAAAGAAGCTGATTTAAAGAATGATAGTCCAAAAATTCCTTCAAAAGAAGAGATTACAACGATTGATTATTATTTAACACATTTAGCGACGCATCTATCCTATCATTTAGGACAAGTAAATTATCACAGACGTTTCTTTGAATAAAATATTTTAATACCTTTTAAATGGACTTGAAAGATCAACTAAAAAACTTTTTTCCAGAGCATCAAGAAGAAAAGATACCAGAAAAGCCTAGTTCTGGTGCTAAAATTTGGATGCAAGATGATCCTATCATTTGCAAATACGAAAAGAGAAAAGGAAAACCTATTACCATACTTGAAGGATATACTGGCGCCGATGATGATTTTAAGAAATTGGCTAAAGAATTAAAAACAAAACTAAGTGTTGGCGGTAGTTTTAAAGATGGTGCTATTATTATCCAAGGAGATTTTAGAGATAAAATCATGACCTTATTGAAAGAGAAAGGTTTTAAAGTTAAACGTGTGGGCGGATGAAATCTGTTAATTCTCTTTTGTAGCTTTACTTTTAATAGTACATTTATATCCCTTAATTTTTAAATAAACCCTAAATGAGTTCCCTACTACACATAACAAACGGCGATATTTTCACTAATAAATTAAAAACTCTTGATGTGCCTGGTGCTATCATTACTTGGCGCGAAATGCTTTGCGAAGGCAAAACAGAAAGTAATGTGGGGAGTGAGAATTTTTGGAAAACACGATTTGAGTTTTTAAACAAGAATTATAAGGTTTCAAAATCTATATTTATAGAAAAAACCTTAAAAGAATACAGATCACTTTGTAACCATAAAAAGGAAGATGAGATTGTATTGTGGTTTGAGTACGATCTATTCTGTCAGATTAATATGCTGGCTGTAATAAGTTGGCTTAAGACGCACCGTAAATACGCTCAAATATCTTTGGTTTGTAGTGGTAAAGAAGATGAAACAGATGCGAAGTATGGGTTAAATGATTTAACGGATGCCCAACTAAAAAATCTTTATAAAAACAAAGTTGTACTTAGCTTAGATGATATAGAATATGCAGATTATGTATGGCAGCTTTATTGCAGCGATAATCCTATTCGATTGGAAAATCTTACAGATTTTAATAACTTTCAATTTAAATACCTTGAAGAAAGCATTCAAGCGCATTTACATCGTTTTCCATCTGTAAAAAATGGGTTAAATGATATGGAATCTAAAATTCTGCAATTAGCGGTCGATAAAATGCCTGCTAATAAAGGAGATTTCATGACGATATTACTGAATGATCAGGGAATTTTAGGTTTTGGCGATTCACAATTTAAACGTGCTATAGGAAGGTTAAAACCATTATTCTCTTCCTTTAATCCTGTAAAATTAACACAGAAAGGAAAATTAATTTTACAAGGAGAAACTAGTTATTACTCTTGTATCCAAGAGAACGATTTTTATCTAGGGGGTGCTTTAAAATATAATTTCCTTTACAATTCAACTACGAATAAAATTTTAAAATTATAACATGCAATTAAAAGCATCAGAACTAGTTTTAAATGCTGACAATAGCATTTACCATTTAAATATAGTACCAGAAGATCTTGCAGACACCATTATTACTGTTGGAGATCCTGACCGTGTACCTGTAGTGTCAAAATATTTTGATACCATAGAAGTAAAGAAAGGGAAACGAGAATTTCATACCCATACGGGAACCTTAAACGGAAAACGAATTTCTGTAATTTCTACAGGAATTGGAACAGATAATATAGATATCGTACTAAATGAATTGGATGCTTTGGTTAACATCAATTTTGATACAAGAACCATTAATGAGCATAAAAAGCAATTAGATATTATACGAATAGGTACTACAGGTGCTATTCAGCCAAATATTGAAGTAGGCGATTTTCTTTTGAGTGAACGAGCTATTGGTTTTGATAGTTTGCTACGTTTTTACGATGCAAAGCATATTTTAGATGAAGCGCTTCAGAATAGTTTTATGAAACATACGGATTGGTCTAAAGATAAGTCTACACCATACGTAGTTTCTTGTGATCATGACCTTGCGGCTCTTTTTATGTCTGATGAAATGCATAAAGGGTTTACGGCTACAAATGTTGGTTTTTATGGTCCTCAAGGCCGTAAACTACGTTTGAAAACAGAAGATGAAAATCTAAATGCTAAATTGGCCTCTTTTGATTATAAGGGTTTGAAAATTACAAACTTAGAAATGGAAACTTCTGGTATCTATGGTTTGGCAAAATTATTAGGACATAGAGCAGTATCTTTAAATTGTATTTTAGCAAATAGAAGTACGGGAGAGTTTTTAACGAACCCTACAGTAGCTACCGAAAAACTAATTAAATTTACCTTGAATAAACTTACGGAATAATGAAAAAGGTAAGAATTATTGGCGTTCCTGAGCATTTTAATCTTCCTTGGCATATGGCTATAGAAGAAAATGCTTTTAAAGAACGAGGTATTGATTTAAGTTGGTCAGATATTCCCGAGGGCACAGGTAAAATGTGTCAAATGCTTGAAAATGATGAAACCGATTTAGCTATTATTCTAACGGAAGGTATTGTTAAAAGTATTTCTGCAGGTAATCCCGTAAAAATAGTTCAAGAATTTATTTCTACGCCGCTACTTTGGGGTATTCATGTGGCAGCAGCTAGCTATTATAAGACTATTACAGACCTAAAAGGAACTACAGCGGCAATTAGTAGGTTTGGCAGTGGAAGCCATCTAATGGCGTATGTAAACGCTGATAATCAAAGTTGGGATCCAAAAAAATTGAAATTTGAGGTAATTAATAATTTGGATGGAGCTATTGAGGCCTTAACGAATAAAACCGCGGATTACTTTATGTGGGAAAGATTTACGACCAAACCTCTAGTAGATCGTGGGGTTTTTAGGCGTATTGATGATTGCCCTACCCCTTGGCCATGTTTTGTAATAGCCGCTACTGATAAGTTTATAGCAGATAACGCTACCTTAATCCATCATATTACGGAGGTTATTAATCGGTATACTGAAGAATTTAAAAATATTCCGAGTATAGATAAAACACTTGCCAATGCTTATGGTCAAGAACTAGAGGATATAAAAGAGTGGTTGAAGATTACAAAATGGAGTCAATCCAAACTAAAAGTTTCAACGCTTAAAAAAGTTCAGGATACACTCTTTGATTTAAATTTAATTGAAAAAAAATTAAAGCCAGAAGCATTACTACTGCGTAAATAAAATTAAGCTTATATAAAATATTTATTTAATAAAGCACTGAATTTCTCATCAGACATGGGCTTTTGAAAAAATTCTTTAACATCTTCATTATCAGTCGCTCTAATTAAATCCTTATCGTCTTCACTGACTGTAGTCATTACAATAACGCAATTGTCTTTTATCGTAGTCGTTAACTTTTTGTAGCGTTCTAAAAATGCCCAACCGTTCATTACAGGCATGTTAATATCTAGCGTAAGTAAACAGGGGAAAAAATCTGAATCCTCTAAACTTTCCTCTAAAATTTGTAAGGCTTCTTCTCCATTTAATGCTTTATAGACATCTACATCTATATCTAGTTTTTTTATAAAGACACTATTTATAAAATTTGTAGATTCATCATCATCTACGAGTATGATAGATTTAATATTCATTATGGTTGTGTTTTTTGGTTGGGTCAAAAATATTGAGAATTTATCTTTAAACGAGATAAATAATGAATAGTTACTTAATTTTTAAAGATTCTTAATAATAATGTTGAAAATTAGCAGGAATTGTCAATTTAGAGCTTTAATATATGGTAAATTAGTTACAAAAACCGGATATTTTGTTTGAAATGTTATAATTGTAATATTTTGATGGTAGAAAATTTGAGCATATGGTCTTTAATTACCATGTAATTTGCTTTTGATTTATTTTGTTAAGTATATGATTGGTTTTGCTAAAGCATTTATTTCCAAACCAGTAGCCTCTATTTGCACTTAAAGGAGATGGGTGCCCGCTGGTTACTATATGATGTTTGTCACTATCAATTAACCTAACCTTCTTTTTAGCAAAACCTCCCCATAATAAAAAAATAATATCAGATTTTTCTTGACTAATTTTCTTAATTATAGTATCAGTAAATACTTCCCACCCTTTTTTCTGGTGACTTCCAGCTTCGTGAGCTCTAACCGTTAGTGTTGCATTTAGTAGTAAAACCCCTTGTTTCGCCCAGTTCTCTAGATTTCCAGATGTAGGATATGGCTTATCTATATCAGTAGATAATTCTTTAAAGATATTTTTTAATGAAGGCGGGTGCGTAACTCCATCATGAACGGAAAAACACAAGCCATTAGCTTGGTTGGGTCCATGATAAGGATCTTGCCCAATAATAACTACTCTGGTTTCTTCAAATGAGCAATGATTAAATGCTGCAAATATTTCTTCTTGTTTTGGGTAACAGGTCTGTGTTTGGTATTCTTCTGTCACAAAAGTGGTAAGAGCCTTAAAATAAGGAGCATTAAACTCTTCTTTTAAATGTTTGTTCCAGCTTTTATGAATATTCCCTATCATTTTTGATTATTTTAAATCAAAAATAGCTAAAATTAATACGTTAACCTTAGTGAGAACGTTGCTGATCTAGTACATTATTTTGTTCTACTCTATATTTGAGAATGTTTACATAGTCTAGCGCTAATTTATTCTCATAGTCTGTATACGCTTTTGAAGCATACGAAATAGCAAGGTCTAAATCACCATCAATCTCACTACTTATGGCCATATTATAATTGGCTCTACCTTGTATTTTTAAATCAGAATTATTTAATTCTTTTTTCCAAAGTTCAGCAGCACCATCCCAATCACCAGTAAGCGCTCTACGGTGTGCTACTTTAAAATTATCCGTACCCGACATATAATAATCTCGAGATATCCTTATTTTATTAGGTACCAATCGTTGTGCGTATGCAATACCCACATTGCGACTGTATTCTTGCACAGTTTCATTACGTTGTTTTACCGCTTCAACTGCTTTTATAGGATTAATTCCTTGACCATGAAAAAGCATTTCTTTAGTATAGTTTCTTTCATCAATAACCAATTTTGTTTTAGGATCATATAGACGCCATCCACAATTCACTAAGGTATTTAAGGTAACCTCTTGCGCAGGAACGTTTACTTTAACTCCTAAATTATTTTCTAATGGCATTGTGGTTACTTTAAAAGATGATTTTGTATTGGTGTCATAAAAAGCCAATGAAAATATAACATCTACATGATAAGTATCACATAACATTTCTATGGTTTCCCATGATAATGTAGCCGGTAAAACACCTAATCCGCTTTTTACTTCTTCTACGTTTTCTATAATTTTTATTTCATCCAAATTTTTTAGCATTCCTAGCTCTGAAGCAAATGCGGATATAGCAGCTTCGGCTCCTTTTTTATCTAGATTTAAGCCTTCTGCAGATAAAATTTGATCTATTTTATCAAGACCTTTATTTCCTTTTGATGGTTCACTCCTATTGATGATACCTATTGATTTAACGTCAGAAGAAAGATATACTTTGGCTGGTGTCGTCACTCCCATAGTCATTTTATTGGTAGACCCGCAAGCCGTCATTAATAGGGTAATACTTAAATATGTAAGAAGCTTAATTTGGTTTTTCATAATACTATAAATAAGTTAGCATTGCTACAGAGGACTACTGTATCTAGCTTATTATAAACTTCTAAAACTGTTTTTTATTGCCTTATATGAGCCTTAAGCACTATAAAACAGGAATAAATACCTTTGAATTATTTTTGGAATTTATAGTGAAATATTTTTTTCAATGTATCTTTGAAAAAGAATGAATAAGATAAACGATAAAACATTAAAAGATTTAGAATTTTATACAGTTCTAAACCATATAGTAGCACGTTGTAATACGGAACAAGGTAAAGAAAATGCGCTACATATTACACCGCTCCGATCAAAAGAAGCTATTGTTACACATTTGGGGCAAACCTCTGAATATGTAGCCTCTTTTACTAATGATAACCGCATTCCCAATCATGGTTTTGATGCTATAAATCAAGAGTTAAAACTTTTGAAAATTGAAAATGCTACTATTGAAATTTCAGGTTTTCGTAAAATAGGGAATATTTGTAGTACTGTAAATACCCTAAAAAAGTTTTTAAAAAAATTTAGAGAGTATTATCCATTGCTTTTTCAGGCCTCTGAGGAAGTGGAGTTAAATACAGAAATTCCAGCACAGATTGATGCTGTGATCGATAAGTTTGGTGAAATTAAAGATAATGCTTCTGATAATCTGCGAATGCTCCGGCAAGAAATTAACGGATTAAAGGGGAAGATAAATCAAAGTTTTGCAAGAGCATTAACCATGTATCAAGCTTCAGATTTTTTAGATGAAATTAGGGAATCTGTTGTAGATAATCGTCGTGTTTTAGCGGTAAAAGCAATGAACCGAAAAAAAGTAAAAGGAGCCGTTATGGGTACTTCTAAAACAGGAAGTATTGTTTATATAGAACCAGAGGCAGCTTTACAATTTAGTCGTCAATTAAATAATTTAGAATTTGAAGAGCGAGAAGAAATTCAGCGAATTCTTAGGGTGCTAACGGCACATATTACCCCTTTTATACCTGAACTTTCCATGTATCAGGAATTTTTAGCACATATAGATATTACAGCAGCAAAAGCAAAGTATGCTATGGAAATGGATGCTGTAATGCCCGAAATTAGTGATACAAATGAGTTGTATTTAAGAGATGCCTACCACCCACTTCTCTATTTAACAAATAAGCGCAAAAAAGAAAAGACCTACCCACAGACCATAGGACTTCATGACGAGAATAGAATTATCGTTATTTCTGGGCCTAATGCTGGGGGAAAAAGTATCACCTTGAAAACCCTGGGGATACTTCAAATAATGCTTCAAAGTGGGCTGCTGATTCCTGTACATGAACGCAGTAAAGTGACTTTGTTTAATAGAATTCTAACAGACATAGGGGATAATCAATCTATTGAAAATCATTTAAGTACGTATAGTTATCGACTTAAGAACATGAACTATTTCTTGCGTAAGTGTGATGATAAAACATTGTTTTTAATTGATGAATTTGGTACTGGTAGTGATCCAGAATTAGGAGGTGCATTAGCCGAAATTTTTCTTGAAGTATTTTATGAGCGTGGTTCCTATGGCGTAATTACAACGCACTACTCTAATTTAAAGCTTTTGGCTAATGAATTGCCACATGCTACCAATGCAAATATGTTGTTTGATTCTAATACATTAGAGCCTACCTACCAACTTGCATTAGGGCAAGCAGGGAGTTCTTTTACTTTTGAAGTAGCACAGAAAAACGGAATTCCATATAGTTTAATAAACCGTGCTAAAAAGAAGATAGAAAGCGGTAAAGTCCGTTTTGATGCTACGATAGCTAAACTGCAAAAAGAGCGTAGTTCTATGGTAAAAACAGGAACTAAATTAAGAGAGGAAGAAACCAAAGCGCGTAGCGAAGCACAACGTTTTGAAGAATTAAACACTAAAGTAAAATCTAAGCTTGAGAATTATCAGGAATTATATGATTCTAGTCAACGTATGATTTATTTAGGGAATAAGCTTAATGATGCCTCATTGAAGTATTTTCAAGATAAAAAGAAGCGACCATTAGTATCAGAATTACTTCGGATTGTAGAGACAGAAAATAGCAAACGTAAAAAGAAATCTTCGCAACAAGTAAAGGTTGAAAAGATAAAAAAAGCCGAAGTTGAGAAAGAAGTAATTCAGGAAGTAGAAGTTATCCGTGAAGAAAAAAAGAAAGAAAAAAAGGTAAAGGCGCATGTAGAAAAGAACAAACCTAAACCTATTTTTAAAATTGGTGATCGTGTTCGGATGTTAGATGGGAAAGCTGTGGGGAGTATTGATAAATTAGAGAAAAACAAAGCATTTGTTAATTACGGAATTTTCACAACCAATGTGAGTATAAGTCAATTAGAATTAGTTGAAGCAAAAAAGAAGAAGTAGACTTCTAAGCAGTAATGGTAACGACATTGACCTAATGAATAGGTCTGGATGTAACTAAAAAGTCCCTTCTAAAAATTTACATAAAATACGATCTACAGAATGGTTAGACGTACCATTCTGTAGATCGTATTTACAGCAGCATAGGTGACTAGTATTTACCTTAAAAATAAACTGTTCTTACCATATGTTTTAAAGAGTATACTGTTTTAATTTTCTAGTTTCTTAAATCATGTAACGCTAAAACAGGAATACTTGGGTTATTGCCTAAATCTTTTACCATTGGATTTGAGAAAATACTACCAAAGAAATTATGTTTCTTATTTATAAAAGCAATCATCTCACTCTCTCGGCTTTGAAAAAAACAACGTACACCTTCTTGTAAATTTGAACTATATAGTACATGATGCGTAAAACTAGTAGCTCCTAAAATTTGATTAAGTAATTCTTTATTTTCTGCTTGCTGCTTACTAAATTCTTTATCTTTTTGAATGTATAAAATTCTAATGGGTGCATTCGTTAATTGAGAAATTTCAATTAAGGTAGCCAATTCTTTTTCTTTATAATGCGTTTTAAAACTGGTAGGAAATACAATCTCGTTAGGGTTTTTAAAAGTAACAGTATCTGGAATTTCAAATACCGGACAGTTTCTAACCTTCTCCATCGTATTTACGGCATTACTACCCTGAATTATTTTTTTATCGTCCTGTCCTCCTTCCGATCCAATAAGTATTAACTCAATGTCTTCCTTTTCAACAACTTTTTTAAGTACATCATTAAAAGAACCAAATTCATTTAAAAAATGAAATGTATGATTGTTATTCCCCGTTTTAAAACGCTGTTGATCCTTTAGCTTTACCATATTTATTTCAGCTAACTCTTTTACCTCATTAAGTTTTTTATCGGTAGGTTCAGGACTTAAAAGGTTGTTTTTTGAGTATCCAGTAAGATAGTAAGAATGCAAAATAAAGAATTCACAAGATTCTCTTTTGTAGAGTTCAAGGGCATAATTTATAGCATTATGCGCATTTTTTGAAAAATCTGTTGGAATTAATATTCTTTTCATTTTAGAATGATTTTAAGTATACTTCAAAGTTAAACTTCATTTAACATATATGAAATGACCAATGTCATCTAAGCAATTCTATCACTACGGATTATTCAAGAATTCAATATCTATTTTAAAAATTAGAAATAATTGTATGATTCTAATTTACGTAGAATTTGTTTTGAAAATAGACTGTTCAACTTTCCCTTAGAAATTAAAAACAGTATTTAGAGCATTACCCTTATTTAAGATCTAAATGGTAAAATAAGGAAACACAAATAATAAAATGGAATTCATAACAGGATTCCCTTAAAAAATCAGGATATTTAGCATGAATGTAACGTATAAAAAAATGGACAGCTGGAATATTACTTGAAGGTTGGTACTTAATACGTTCTTAACTAAACATAACATTTAAATACCTTCATTAGTTCTTATTCTTTTTTCGTCACTATAAGCCTGTAGGTTCTCTTTTTAGGGAAACTTTTAAAAAAAATGGAGCCATGCGTTAAATCAAAAAAAATGTACTTTGGAATTATTTAAAGACGAACCCTATACTCTTATTTTATGAAAAATAAGTGCGAAGTAATTTCTAATTTAGTTATTTTATACATGAAACAAGTAGCATTTAACTTGAGTAAAGACTGATGAATACTTTATAAAATATATTCATTAAACGAGCTCGCATAATTAATACAATACTAGCCTTAAGTATTAAATTATTGCAAAAAAAGTAAATTACACCATCTAAAAATACATTCCTATTAAGAAAAAATAAGTAATACTGAACAACCCGTATAAATGATTGGTTTCATTATTTAATTAGCATACAACTCATAGTTTCATTTATATTTATACTACCAAACTATCTTAATTTAGAAGCGGAAAAGTTATTTGAATGATTTTTGTTTTTAATACATTCAAATAAAAAATAGAACGTTTTTTTAAACACTCCCCCACGTTAATTACTCAAATATTGAGTGAGTTATTAATATTTCATTCTATAAATTAAGTTATGATAGTAGTAAACATATTTGAAACATCGCTGCCATTAACAGATCCTGTTTTAAAATTTCTTTTAATATTGGTGATTATTTTGTTTGCTCCAATAATCTTAAACAAAATTAAAATACCACATCTTCTTGGGCTAATAATTGCAGGTGCTGTAGTTGGCCCTAATGGAATTAACTTAATAGAACGAGATAGTGGAATTATACTATCTGGAACAGCCGGATTACTTTATATCATGTTTCTTGCAGGATTAGAAATAGACTTAGTTGACTTTAAAAAAAATAGTAAAAAAAGTATAGTTTTTGGTTTACTTACTTTTAGTATTCCCATGACATTAGGTACTTTATGTGGGATTTATATACTAGAATTTTCTACACAAACAGCTGTTTTACTTGCTAGTATGTTTGCATCTCATACACTAATTGCTTACCCATTAATAAGCAAGCTTGGTGTTGCCAAAAATAGAGCTGTAAACATAACGGTGGGCGGAACAATGATCACTGACACCCTAGCTTTATTGGTTTTAGCAGTTATTGTAGGAATGACAACGGGAGAAGTAAATGCACAATTTTGGATTCGATTATCAGTTTCCATACTAATTTTTGGTTTCATTGTGCTATTCCTGTTCCCAATTATCGGTAGATGGTTTTTTAAAAAAATTGATGATAATGTTTCTCAATATATTTTTGTTTTAGTAATGGTGTTTTTAGGGGCTGGTCTAGCAGAGCTTGCGGGAATAGAACCTATTATAGGGGCTTTTTTAACTGGTTTAGCCTTAAACAGACTTATTCCCCACACCTCCCCTTTAATGAATAGGGTGGAGTTTGTTGGAAATGCTATTTTTATTCCCTTTTTCTTAATTGGGGTGGGAATGCTTATAGATTACCGTGTGTTTTTTAAAGATTTTGAAACGATTAAAGTTGCGGCAATCATGATTTTTATTGCAACTCTTGCAAAATTTATTGCTGCATGGTGTACACAAAAAATTTATGGTTTTTCTTCAGATGAACGTAGATTAATTTTTGGATTAAGTAATGCCCAAGCAGCAGCAACATTAGCAGCGGTTTTGGTTGGATATTCTATAATTCTTGGGGAAACACCATCTGGCGAGCCGGTGCGTTTATTAAACGAAACTATTCTGAATGGAACAATACTTATGATTCTGTTTACATGTACTATCGCTTCCTTTGTAGCTCAAAAAGGTGCTCAAAATATTGCCCTTTTAGAACATACAGATGCTTTACCTGAAGAAACTGATCATCTAGAACGAATATTAATTCCTATTAGTAATATTGATACTATTGATGAACTCATTAATTTAGGAATCACTATCAAATCCAAAAGTAACAAAGACGGCTTGTATGCGCTAAGTATGGTTGACAATAGTAAGACTAATGGTTCTGCAGATAAACTAGCGAAAACAATACTAAGTAAAGCAGCGGTAGCTGCAGCCGCGACAGACACCAAATTACATGAACTATTGCGCTATGACATCAATTTAGTAAATGGAATTACTAGCGTTACAAAAGAACACGCTATAACTGATTTAATTTTAGGGCTCCATGTTCATAAAGGTATTTCCGATTCATTTTTAGGAAACCTTACAGAAGGTATTTTAACTAAAAGTAGCACTACCACTTTAATTTATAAACCTGTTCAACCTCTCGCTACTATAAAAAGACATATCGTTATTGTACCTGAAAATGCGGAAAAAGAAATAGGTTTTCCTTTTTGGTTACTGAAAGTGTGGAATATCGCCAGAAATACCAGTGCTAAACTCCTTTTTTATGGAAATGAAAAAACTTTAAAATTTATAAAAGATATTAAAAATAAATATCCTATTGAATGTTCATTTCAAACGTATAATGATTGGGATAATTTTTTGATTATAGCTAAAAATTCTTTCAAAGACGACAACATAATTATTGTTTTGAGCAGAAAAGAACAGCTTTCTTACCATAAAAATATGAGTAAAATTCCGACTTATTTGAATACGTATTTTAAAAAGACAAGTTGTATTTTAATTTATCCAATGCAATCTTCCCTAAATACGACGCAGAAGATAAATGTTACCAACCCTAGTTTAATTACGCCCTTGGAAAAACTAGAGGAAATTAGCAAAACTATAGCTAAGCTTTTTACACATAAATAGCAAACGTAAAAAGAAATCTTCGCAACAAGTAAAGGTTGAAAAGATAAAAAAAGCCGAAGTTGAGAAAGAAGTAATTCAGGAAGTAGAAGTTATCCGTGAAGAAAAAAAGAAAGAAAAAAAGGTAAAGGCGCATGTAGAAAAGAACAAACCTAAACCTATTTTTAAAATTGGTGATCGTGTTCGGATGTTAGATGGGAAAATAGTGGGGAGTATTGATAAATTAGAGAAAAACAAAGCATTTGTTAATTATGGTATGTTTACCACAAATGTGAGTATAAGCCAATTAGAATTAGTTGAAGCAAAAAAATAAACAGTCGGCATCAAGTGTTTTTAGCACCTGAAAACCGACTGTTCCCACATTTCAAAATATACCCATTGGGTATTTTTTAGAAGCTACAATTTAGTTAAGATGGTATGCTTGAGAATAAGAATACGTGTCCTTGGCATCTGTTATGGCATAACTTTTTCCTGATTTGTCAAAAATTACAAAATACCTAACACCACTAGTATAGAAACTAAAGGAAGCCCCAACCGTATTAAAAGGTAGGCTGTTGTATTCTTTGGGTGCAGAAGACGCGTTGCCTTCGGCTGGTTTTATATCATATGCTATATTAAAGTTAGTACCCGTATTTGCATAAGAGCTTCCCGACCAATACAATGAATATTCTGTGCCCTGTTGATTAAAAATATGCATAGAGCTTTTGTATTTGTCCTCTTTTTCATTTTCCAGTTCATAATACACATTTAGTATAGCGCCTATTCCTCCGGTATTAAATGGATTAGTGCCCTTACTTAGTTTTTCAATAGAAAGGTCGCTCACCGTGGTGAAATCTTCCCAAGTATCTCCATTCACATATTTATATTGGAGTCCATTTTTTGAAATAGCAAGAAATTGAGCTTGGTTGTTAATACTAATTTCTTGGGCATTTTTTCTAACATTTACAATGGCACCAATACCGTCAAAAGTAGCATTACTCTTATCACCCGTAAAAAATGGATATTCTCCTTTAAATAGGGTGGTTACAGGAAATGGCCCGTCTAATTCGCCATTATAACTTCTCATAAATTTATCACCAGTCGTATTAATTAAAATATACTCACCTGAGGCGCGTTCAAAAGCAGCTCCTACTCCACCTTCTTCAAGATCTTTATTGCCGTGCCAATGCTTTGTTTGAATGGGAGCATCTACATTTTTTACAAGATCACAAGACGTAGTACTATATGTTGTTGCAAGTTGTACTCCTACAATTTCTGATGTATTTACACTTCGTACCACATAGCTAATAGGTAAGCCTGTTTCTATTTTTGCACTTTCTGCTAATAAACCAACCAATTCATTTAAATTAGCGCCTATGGTTTTGATCGTAGATTTAGCTTCTCCACCAAAAGCAGTTACATTAATTTTAACTTCTTTTAAGTCTCTTAATGCATCCACTTCTAGATTAAATTTCCCTGAAGCAACCACAGCGCCAAAACTACCATTTATAGCTATTTTTAGTTCTTGGTATGAAGAATTAGTTTCTATTAGCATGTAATATACTCGGCCATAAGTAACATCACTTATATAGGTTGCAGGATTGTCTTCTTGAACAAATTTCGCTAAACCTTCAGGAGTTACCGAAGGGTCAAACAACGCATCTAAACTTGTAGGTAAGTCAATAGACATGGTATAGAAACTTTGTTTCAGCTTCACTAAAACTCGACTCTTTTTATCTTCATTTTTAAAATCTAAATTTCCACCAATTTTTGTAAAGGCAGTTTTAATGTCTAAGCCTAGACTTACCGCTAGCGCTTCTCTGCTTTGTACTTGGGTGTATTCAAAAGAAAAATTGGCTGGTATTGCGTTAGGAGATGCTGCTATAATTTCGTTCATAGCATTTTGAATACTACTTTTAGAGACAATAGCTACATTAATAGCACTATTGATATTGCCATTATTTAAATTGTAAGATACGGTTCCTCCAGCGCGTTTTACAGGGATAACATCTGGTGTCGCATTTTTTAAAGATTTTCCTTGTAATAAGCTGCCGGGGTAAATTACAGAAGCACTAGGATTAAACAAAGGAAACCCACCACTGCCGTTACCTGTTCCTGTTTTAAGATCATAAGTAGTAGTGATGCACTTCCAAATTTCTTCTTCCCCGCTCTCTGCGTTGATAATTCGTTCCTGATTTTCAATATATTCAACTTCTGTTTCTTCTTCTGTCGGGGAGACAGGTTCATTGCCTATGGCGATGACACTTTTAAAACTGTCTAAAGTTTCTAGTTCATCAATTACTTTTGGATCCTCTTCTTTATTACAGGAAACGATACTTAGCAAGGCTGCTATAATAAGCAATAGATAGTGCCTTAATTTAACTTGTTTTAATACAATCATTTTATTTTATTTAAAGATTTGTGTAGTCAAAACTAGACGCAATTAGGGCATATGCCTAATAAATGCTATAGACAAAGTATGGACAACGAAAAGATACTTCTATACGATATGTCTCAAAATAATAGTTATTTAGATATTGTACAATACGCTCATAACACCTATTAACATAAGGTGTTATACGAATTTTACCCAACTAACTTTTAGGCGATTTTGTAGATAAAGGATGGACATTTGTTACTGAAGCCTTCTGGAGTCTTATGCTACTATAAAGCATAAAACCGCTACCTTAGAACTCCAGAATAAAAAATATTTCCCCCCAATTATTTAAATTAATCCAACTATAAATAGTTTAATTCTAATTATGAAAGTTTTTATAATGGTATTCGTCACTTTCTGCTTTGCTTTTTCTTATGGGCAATTAGAGCGAAAAGTAGATAGTTTAGAAAAAGCCTTGAAAGATAAAAAAAGTCTTACAGGTAAAGTAGAAACACTTGAAATGTTGTATGTAGTTTTACGCTACAATAACCCTGAAACCTCCTTGAGGTATTCTTTGCAAGCCTATGAAATTGCGCGTACCCTGGAGGATAAAAAAAAGCAGCTTAATGCGGTATATCAATCTGCTATTAGTTATCGGGCATTAAACCAATTGGGTGCTGCTGTATCGTATCATAAAACAGCCATGAAACTTTCTAAAGAACTGAAGGAAGAGGTTTTTTACGCAAAAAGCTTATTGGAATTGGCAGATATTAAACGCTTAGACGCTAAAAAAAAGGAAGCTTTAGAAATGTTTAATGAGGCAAAAGTTATTTTTGAAAACAATGATGAAAAAGAGTTGGTTTCTGTTTGTTTGGGTAATATAGCTAGTGTGTATCTGAGTAATGGGCAGTTTAAATTATCTCAGCAATTGTATATGCAAGCATTGAATAACATAGACTCCTTACATACAGATCCGCTTACGAAGGCAGATATTGTAGCAAGATTGGGAGAGATACAATACAACACAGAAAATTATGAAGCATCTATACCGTATTACTATCAAGCTTTAGAAGTATATATAGCGGTAGGTGATAATATCTGGCAATCTAATATGTACCTTCAAATCGGCACCTCGTTGGCGGCATTGCAGGACTATGATAAGGCTTTAAAGTATTTTTTTAAGAGCCTAGAAATAGCTAAGAATTTCGGGCTCATATCAAATGAAGCTATGGTGTATACCAATATTGGTTCAACCTACAGAGAAATGAAGAATTTGGAGGCTTCTGAAGCTTATTTAGAAGAGAGTTTACATTTTCATAAAAAAGAAGGACTTGCTTATAATCATATTGCCGTGCTTTTAGAATTAGGGCGGTTATATATGGATTTAAATAATCCTGAAAAAGCTCTAAGTTTTTTGGATGAGGCCATTGACAGATCTACACCCTCCATGCGTTTAGATTATTTAATGGAAGGATATAAATTGAGGTCTGCCGCTTACGATATTTTAAATAGTCCGCAAATGGCATTACGCGATTTAAAAGCACACCAAATATTTAAAGACAGTATTTTTAATCATACAAAAATGCAGCAAATAGAAGAATTAAAAACAATCTATGAGACTGAAAACAAACAAACATTACTTGCTTTAAATAAGGAAGAAATTGAAAATTTACAGCATAAATCTAAAGTAGATACCTTAACCAAGAGTCTTTATGCTGGAGGTATGCTTTCTGGCTTGTCATTGTCTATACTCCTATTTTTTATTTTCAGACAACGCCTAAAAAAGAACAAGTCTAATCAAAGGAAATTAGATGAACTTTATAAAAAAGAGATTAAATATAAACAAAAAGAATTGGCAAGCTTAACGGTACATTTAGCACACAAAAACACATTCACCCAAGATTTAATGGAAGATTTAAAGGAATTGAAAGATAATCCCGAAAAATTTAAATTGCAGTTTAGAAGAATTCTTTTGTTGTTAAAAAAGCAGAATTCTGATGATAAGGATTGGGAGTTATTTAAAGCTTACTTTGCAGATGTGCATAATGATTTTGATAACAAACTAAGGGCTATTTATGCTGATATTACGGAAAAGGAAATAAGACTAGCGGCTTTTTTAAGAATGAATTTGTCTACAAAAGAAATAGCAGCAATATTTAATGTGCTTCCAGATAGTATACTGAAGTCTAAATACCGATTGAAAAAGAAGCTAAATTTAAATAAAGATATGGATTTAGGGAGTTTTTTAAACTCTTTATAAACGCTTGTTTGAAAGCCAAATTAAGGAAATGAAAGGTGTTGCTATTTTTTACATAGAAATACCATTTAAGAAGAACTCAATTAGTTTTTTTACTATTATAATGTATTTCCATAGACTATCTTTGATTTAAATTTTGATTTTTAGAATGGTTTATGCAGGTAAATAATTTACATAAAATTATTCTTTTTGATGGCGTTTGTAATTTATGTAACTCTTCGGTACAATTAATTATTAAGAACGATAAAAAAGATGAATATAGGTTTGCCTCTTTGCAAAGTGAGGCGGGTCAAAAGCTAGCAAAGGAAAGGCATATTGATACCGCTATAGTGGACTCTATCATTTTAATAATACCTGGAGTAGCGTATTATACAAAATCTACAGCGGCTTTATGTATTGGTAAATCTTTTGGAGGTTTATGGACTTTATTATCCATATTTGAATGGATTCCAGAGAAAAGTAGAGATCTTGTCTATGATTACATTGCAAAAAACCGCTATAAATGGTATGGAAAACAAGAGGCTTGTATGATTCCCACGGCCGAATTAAAAGCTAAATTTCTAGATTAGTAAGGCTGCCTCACAGGAAAGTATATTTCACTAATTGAAAATAGATAGGTACTCATTAGTGGTTTTATTGGTATAGTGTGTTGGTTAGATTTGTCGTAAATCTAAAACCAACGCTTTATGAAACATGTAGTATTATTTCTAATTTTCTGTCCTATGCTCATTTTTGGAACAGATAAAGTACCTTCTAAAATAAAATCGGTTACTGTTTATTTAAACAGTGCAGAAATCTCTAGAACTTCAAATTTTCAATTAGCAGCAGGGACCACAGAACTCATTTTTAATGGGCTATCTCCAAAAATAGATGAAAGCAGTATTCAAATTTCGGGACTAAAAGGAGCTTCTATTTTATCTATTTCGTATGATATAAATTATTTAGATAAAATGATTTCGAGTGAAGCAACCACTTCTTTAATAGCTTCAAAAAAAACTATTACATTAGAGATTGCCTTACTGAAAAATCTTATCATTGGATTGGAAGAAGAAGAGAAAGTAATAAATAGTAATCGAGCTATAAATGCTAATCAGCAATCCTTAGACTTAGAAGCCGTAAAGCAGATAAGTACATACTATAGAAAGCGTATTACAGAGATTAAGAATGAAATTTATATAACTAATGTTAAGATTAATGTGTTAAGTGAGGACTTACAAAGTATTGAAAAACAGTATATTGAGTTAAATAATGTTCCCGATGAGCCTAAAGGAGAAATTGTTATAAAATTAGAGAGCCCAATAGCAACACAGTTAAATTTAGAATTAAAATATAAGGTCTCTGATGCAGGATGGATACCAAATTATGATCTTAAATCAAACAAAATTAATGATCCTATACACTTAACTTATAAAGCACATGTATACCAAAAGACCGGAGAAAATTGGGAAAATGTACTTGTGACTCTTTCTACAGGAAACCCTAATAGCTTTTCAGTAAAGCCTGAATTGACTACGGATTATTTAAATTTTGGCTCTCGTAAAAGTTATGATTCACAATTTAAAAAGCATAAATATTCCTTTAATCCAACGGTAAAAAAGGTCATAGGTATAGTGACAGATGCTTCAGGGCAAGCATTACCAGGTTGTAACGTTATGATTAAAGGAACAAACATTGGAACGCAAACAGATTTTGATGGACACTATATACTTGCTATAGAAGCAGGGCAAGAATTGGTGTTTTCGTATCTAGGCTTCCAGACCATTGAAATCCCTATTTATTCTTCAGTGATGAATGCACGTCTACAAGAAGATTCCTCAGCGTTAGAAGAAATAGTTGTTGTTGGGTATGGCTCTCAGAATAAGGAGCTGGGTAGCGCTCTTAGTGGTCGCGTTGCGGGAGTTAGCATTAGAGGGGTTTCTAGTGTTACAGAAGCATCGCAACCCTTATATATCATAGATGGGGTGCCTATGGATACTTTTGAAGAAGGAGACTTAGACGCAAATGAAATACAAAACATAGAAGTTTTAAAAGATGCCTCTGCAGCTTCAGTTTATGGTGCCAGAGCCACAAATGGAGTTATACGTATCACTACCAAAAAAAGCAATACTGAAGATAATGTAACCAGTACCAAATTTGTCATCAAAAGCCCCTATTCTATTGCGAGTGATGGCGATGTAACTGCTATAGAAATTAACACATTTCTGTTAGAGGCAGTATATGAGTTTTATGCTGCTCCTATAGTAAATGAAAATGTTTTTTTAACGGCTAAGTTTAAGGATTGGGAAAAACTTAATTTATTACCAGGAGAAGCTAATATTTACTTTAATGGGGGTTATGCGGGTAAAACTACAATAGATCCGTATGCGGTAAACAAAGAGATGACGGTATCATTAGGGGTAGATGCGGGTATTGTTGTGACGCGAAAACAAGATAAAAATTTTAAGAGCAAATCATTTACAGGTAGTAATAGAATTGTAGATAGAACTTATAATTTAGAAGTGAAAAATAATAAATCCGAAACTATAAAATTAGTTTTAATGGATCGTATTCCAATCTCTGAAAATAAAGAAATCAAAATAGAAGATATTATCGTTAATACTGCGGCTTATGATGAAGAAAAAGGCTTGCTTACTTGGGAATTAGAGGTAGCACCTAAGCAAGAAAGCAAGCACCATTTTTCGTTTCAAGTAAAATACCCAAAAGGGCGTAGTATAAGTTTGTAAGCTGCACAGCTTACTTCAAATTATTGAGAATAAAATCTAGTGTTTTATTCTCATTTTTGTTTTCCATAAAAGCTATATTCTTATGAGTAATAGGGTTAGCAAGTCCTAACTCTTGAAGATTTACAATATCAGCTTCATAGTCCATAGTCACTTTTCCGGTTAATAAATTATCCATTGCCTCTCCCTTTTGGTAGCGTTTGTAAATTTTTTTTAAGCCGCTTAAGTATAGCCTGTCTTTGGTGAAACCGCCACCTCGGTGCACCCGCATGGTAATGCTGAAAGCATCGTTTCTATTTAGTTTATAAGTGCCATGTATCAAATCAAAGGTATCAGAAAAGCTATAACCTTTAATTAAACTTTCGCTAGCTAAAACTCTGTATGCTAATGTTTTAAGTCGGTTTAAAGTTAGAGCTCCGCTCATGTACTCACTAAAAACAGCAAGGCCCTCTTGGGTTTCTACATTACGAGGAAATCCGTTAGAAAAAATTTTTAATGGTTGTTCAATTCCGTTATATGTGGTGACTAAATGCACTCCAATTTCATGGTTGGCCAGTGTTAGTAATTGATTTTTACTGAACTTTGTATTCTTCTTTATCAATAATGTTTGTGTGCTATTACTTACCATAGCATCTGCAGCTATGGCTGTAGATAATTTTATATTTAAAGGGAAATCATAAAGCTTAGAAAATTCTTCAAAATAGGATTTAGCATCATCAGGAGAATATATTTTTTCCATATCAGCTCTTTCTGCTTCATTAGAGTGGTGTAAAATAAATTGCGCATTTTGCACATCTTTCTCTGTAGGCGTTCCGTAAAGTCGTAATGAATTATAGTAAAATTTCTTTGGCTCCCCTATGGTCTGTATGCATTGCACCATGTTAGAGTAATAGTAAATAATATCCTGATAAAGTTTTTGGACCCTTTGATCTTCAATACGCTCCAAACGTTGCGAAAAGAACATTCGGTGTAATTTATAAGGATGGAATTTTACTTTAGGATATTTTAGAATTGGATCTTCAGTATATTTTGAAGCAAAAAAACGTTGCTTTTCTTTCTCACTATTTAAAGGGTTTAAATAGCTTAACAATTCAATTTTTTTCGCAAGCCGATCAAGATTGTTGTCAATATCAAATAACTCTTGATTATCTTTTATTACTTGTTTTTGTTGTTTTGTATCCATAGAACCTAAAGAGAACAACTATTTTATTTGTTGTTCGATAAAAAGAAAACCCTAAAATTGGTCTTTACTAATGACTATTAATTTTGTTTTTTAAAATATATAAAACGAAGGGTAAAAGTAATTATTTTTCAAGTAAATCTATTTTATGATAGTTGATTTATTTAATTTAAAATTCTTGGATTTCTAGTGAAGTAACTAAAACAGATGATGATACTTATAATTGAATGCTTTGTTAAAGCTATAAAGACCCATTTGATGGGTATGAGAATTAGAAAGTACTGTAATTCTAGTATATGAAGTGTCTTAATTAGGCTGAGAAGCTTAGAAGAACGTAGGATAGTTAAAACAAGCAGCGGAAACGATCGCTGTTAAGAAGTTGATCAGAGATTTTAGGCATTTACTGTTAAAAGACTTAGATTTGAGTTTAACATAAAGAAAAAAAGACTGTTTTAATGATTTCGATCTATAAATTGAAACCCAAATTTCAGCAAATTCTAAATCCGATTTTGCTTTTTTTGCACAAACATAAGGTAACGGCAAATCAAATTACGGTAGGCTCCATTCTATTATCTGTTCTTATTGCAGTGCTGTTTTGGAATTCTGACGCTAATAATTGGTTTTTTTTAAGCTTACCAATTGGACTTTTATTGAGAATGGCCTTTAATGCCTTAGATGGCATGATGGCAAGAAAATTTGACCAAATGAGTGCTTTGGGTGAGGTTTTAAACGAATTGGGAGATATAATTTCTGACGTCATTATTTTTTTTCCGTTATTAAAATTTCAACCAGAGAGCTTGTATGTAGTAATTGTGTTTATAGTCTTTAGTGTAATTAATGAGTTTGCAGGACTATTAGGAAAAGCAATTGGAAAAGAACGCCGCTATGATGGTCCAATGGGAAAAAGTGATCGTGCTTTTCTACTTGCCGTTTATGGCCTTATTCAATTTTTTGGAGTAAACATTTCTGGTTTTTCTAATTTCATTTTTGGAGCAGTTATTTTATTACTCGTTCTTAGCACTTTTATACGTCTTAAGAAAGCATTAAATGAAGCTTAAAACTGATAATTTAGAACATAAATACGCAGACGTTCCGCTTAGGGTAAAAACTTGGGTTTATATTATTCTTGTATTTGTACTTGCCATCTCTCATCCCCTAGCTATGAAAATTTTTATTTCATATATTGGATTTCAAGTTTTTTTAGAATTCTTAAGAATGTTTCAAATTAAGATCAATTTAATTATTGCTTCCCTAGGTATTGGTATTACTCAATTTCTTTTATTATTTTTTCTAAATTTCGAGAACTACTTTCTGTATGCTTTGGGGATTTCCCTCCTTGTTATTATGCTTTTCTTGATTAGAAATAGTTCGTTGAAACAACTATCTGGAATTGTTCTGGGGTTGGTCATAGCCCTTTTTGTTTTTCCTCATTTGGTGTTTCTTAGAGAAGGAATCTTGGGGGTAAAAGCGCTGGTTTTTTTGGTTGTAGTTACTGAGTTGAATGATGTATTCCAGTATGTAATGGGTAAATCTTTTGGTAAACGTAAAATAATGCCAAAAATTAGTCCGAATAAAACATGGGCAGGGGTTGTTGGAGGTGTATTCCTTACCCTAATTTTGAGTGCTATTTTAGGCTATTTTTTATTGCCATCACCGCTTGTTGTTAATATAGTTTTAGGCCTAATTTTAGGAATTTCTGGTTTTTTTGGTGATATTTTTATGTCTTTACTTAAAAGAAGAACAAACGTAAAAGATACAGGGCAGCTTCTTCCGGGGCATGGAGGATTATTGGATAGAATGGATAGTCTCATTTTTAATTTACCAATTTTCTTTTGGGTATTTACTGTATGGTTAAAAACTAACCTATGAATAACAAATTCAATACTGCTTTTATACTTTCGGGAGGTGGAACAAGGATAATGATTTACCTTGGGATGTTTGCTGCTTTAGAACAATTAGGTATAAAGCCCGATGTACTTATTGGCACCTGTGGTGGTGCTTTTGCGGCAACGGTTATTAACACATTTCCTGATAATGAATCCCGTAAAGCATATTTAAAATCTCAAGAATATTTTCAATTTGCAATTAAAAATCGACTTACTAAAGATAAAAAACTTTCACGAATAGGGCTTTTATCCTTAAAGAAAATATGTGATAAAAGAAACGCACCCTTTATTGAAGATGTGTTCAATACATACTTAGCAGAAATTTCTCAAGATTTTCCTAAAGATTTTCCTTTATTAGCAGCTACAGAGTTCTCAAAACAAATACCAACACTTATTATAGGATCCGAAATTCTTTTTGATCCTAAGGCAATTGGTAAAGAAAGAAAACAACAGAAATTATATCAGAAAGTTATTTTTACTGATGCTGATACGGCGAGTAGAATTAATCTTGAAAATACATCGATTTCATCTGAAAATTATAGAAATAGTGCGGTAGAGAAGTTAGCGAAGCTTAAAACTGGCATTTCAATGTTAGTCAGTACAAGAGTTTCTATTTCAGATATGTTTTATGTAGCCCCTGTTTGTTTGGACGGTAAATATTTTGCAGGTGGCGCTATCGATCTAATCCCGATTGAATTGGCAAAATATATTGCTAATTCAGTAATTATTGAAGAAAAACAGTCTTATAGCCCTGTAGAAGAATCTTTAGTCCGTGCGGTGCTTGGGTATAGTGGGAATAAGAGATTGGAAGAAATTCAGAAACATGCTCCTAATTACCAAATTGATACCAGAAACATAAAAAAGGAACTAAAAGGACATTATCTAAAGAAAACGATAAATTGGAAAAAACTTGAAATTTGTTTCGATTACCCTAAAACCTATGCGCAATTTAGAGATGATATGGATATGCAATGGAACTATGGATTTGAACAGACGATGAAAAGTATTCAAGGAAAAAAACAAACTGAATAATGACTCGTAACTGCTATATTTACCTATTAATAAAAATTACGTTTAAACCATGAATATTTTTATTGCTGGCGGTACTTCCGGAATTGGTTATTCTTTAGCTGAATATTACCTGTCAAAAGGATACCGTGTAGGGGTTTGTGGAAGAGATTTGAACAAAATTTCTAAAAGTAACTCCCATGATTTAATTCGTTATGAAGCAGATGTTTGTGTAAAGTCTTCAGTAGAAAAAGCAGTACTTACTTTTCTGGATAAAAATGAAAATCTTGATATTTTTATTAATTGTGCAGGAAGTTATGCGGAAGATGTAGCAGGAGAAATTTCTTATGAAGAAGCCACTCAAATGCTTAAAACTAATATTTTAGGGACCATCAATTGTTTTGAAATTGCAAGGGAACTTATGGTGCATCAAAAACTGGGTCGTATTGCAGTTATTGCTTCCGTTTCTGGTATTTTGGATTATGAAAATTCTAGTTTGTATACCAAAACAAAACGTGCAATAATTCAAATTTCAGATGCTTATCATAGAGCCTTGAAACCTTTTGGTATTTCGGTGACTACTGTTGCTCCGGGCTATATTGATACCTTAAAATTAAGAGCATTAAACAACAATGATTTAAGTAAAAAACCTTTTTTAGTACCGCTTGATGTGGCTACAAAAAAAATTATGGAAGCTATTGACGCTAAAAAAAAGTTAGTTGTTTTTCCTCTAAAAATGAAATGGATGATGACCTTCTTATCCGCACTCCCTGCTCCTATTCTTAATCTTATTATGTTTAAAAAAGCCAAATGGATGAAACAAGAATAGCCATAGGCACAAGAATAAAGTTAGCGGTGCTCTGCGCTACCGTATTTAGTGTATTTTATAATGTGAATGCTTGGTATGCGTCTACCTTAGATTATGTGCCCTCATTTATTTTTAGTTTTGAGAAGTATATGCCATTTATGGCTTGGACAGTGGTGCCTTATATGACCAGTGGCGCATTGTTTGTTGCCGTATTTTTTCTTTGTAATACAATGCAAGAACTACGGACATTAACCAAACGTGTCTTGTTTGTGAGTGTTGTAGCCGGTCTATTCTTTCTAATATTTCCCTTAAAATTTTCATTTATAAAGCCAGATTCTACTAACACTTTATTCAATTTTATCTTTCAATTTATTGAAATAGTAGATTCTCCTTTCAATGAAGCTCCTTCATTACATATAGCTTTTGCTTTTGTATTTTGGTCGGTCTTTAGAAATTTTACGCCTACTTGGCGTCATGTATCGGCTGTATGGTTAGTGCTACTAGGTCTTTCTACATTATCTACCTATCAACATCATTTGTTAGATGTGGTTACCGGGGCTATTTTAGGACAATTGAGTTTTATTATTTTTCCCGCACAGCGAAATAACTTTCAAGTAAGAAATTTTCACCTTGCCAATTATTATTTTTTAGGTGGTTGGCTAATAGTTCTATTAAGTTTGTTGGTTTTTGAATTTTATCATGCAAGTGGTTTCATTTTACTTTGGCCTGCATTGGTGTTATTTTTAATGGGGTATACTTATCAAAAAAACAAAGTACACTTTCTTAAAAACAATTTAGGAACTATTCCTTGGTATAAAAAAATAGTGTATTTCCCTTACATTGGAGTGTATTGGTTGTTCTGGAAATTTTTAAGGAAAAATAAAAAGCCCATTATGCTTATTCCAAACCTTTATATTTCTTCAAGGCTTGATCATTCGGAATTTCAAAATTTTAAAGGCAACAGGAATACATTGGTGTATGACCTTTCTGCTGAGTTAGAAGAAAATAAAGCAATCATACAAAATTGTCAATATCATGCCGTTCCCTTATTAGATATTGGAGCATTCGATACTATTGAAATTAAAAGAATCGTATTAGAAATAACAACCCATTACAAGGAATTACCTAAAGACGGAAAAATATTAATTCATTGTACAATGGGCTTTACAAGAAGTACTTTTATAGGGATTCTTGTAATAAAAAATATTCTATCTTTACCTTTAGAGGAAGCACTACTAAAAATAAAAACCACCCACAAAGATGCTGTAATACATGGCTATCTACAGGATTTTTTAAAGACAATCAATATATGAGCAATGGACATTTTAATAGTTTTGATGGAAGTGAAATTTTTTATCGCAAATGGAATTTCAAACCATCTCAAAAGAGTGTTATCATCATTCACCGTGGACATGAGCATTCTGAGCGTTTAAATGATATTGCTACTTCTTCTCAATTTTCAGCATATAATATTTTTGCGTTTGATTTACGAGGACATGGGCATACCAAGACAGAAACGTCTTCTGTTTTTATGGACTATGTGAGAGATTTAGATGCTTTTTCTCATTATTTAGAAACCAACTATAAGGTAAATAGTACAGATGTTTTTGTAATAGCAAATAGTATTGGCGGTGTAGTTGCTTCTGCTTGGGCGCATGATTTTGCTCCAAATATTGCTGGGATGGCCTTACTTGCACCTGCTTTTAGAATTAATCTTATTGTTCCTTTGGCTAATGAAATGATTACTCTAGGGACTAAACTAAATAAAGGGTTAATTATTAAAAGTTATGTAAAATCTACCATGCTTACGCATGATGTAGCGCAACAGAAGGCTTATGATGACGATTCGTTAATTACGAGATCTATTGATGCCAAATTATTAATAGATTTAGCAGATGCAGGTAAACGATTGGTAGAAGATGCTGAGGCAATAGATACTCCCACACTTATTTTATCTGCAGAAAAAGATAAAGTAGTTTTCAATAAAGATCAAAAAATATTTTTTGATAAACTTGATACTACATTAAAAGAGCTTGAAGTCCTACCAGACTTTTTTCATGGAATTTTATTTGAAACGAAAAAAGAAATGGTGTATGATAAGATGATTGCTTTTGCAGAAAAATGTTTTAATCAAACACCTAAAAGCGTAAGCTTAGTACCCGATCAATTCTCAATAACAGAACATAAAAGTCTACAGAATAATGAGGGGAATAACCTTAACTTTAAATTCCAAAAATGGTCTTTAAGTAAAATAGGGAAAATTAGCAATGGTATGGCAATTGGGCTAAAACATGGTTTTGACTCTGGAGCTTCCTTAGATTATGTTTATCATAACCAACCAAAAGGGAAATTGGGTTTCGGAACAATGATGGATAAAAATTACCTTGAAGCAATAGGATGGCGCGGAATTAGAATTCGTAAACAACATCTATTACAGCTGCTAGAAAAAAATATTGAAAATTTACAAAAAGAGGGTCGCGCTATAAAAATTTTAGATATAGCTGGTGGTACAGGAAACTACCTTTTTGATATAAAGGATAAATATCCTAATGCGGAAATTGTGATTAATGAATTTATAAAAGACAATATAGAAATTGGGCAAAAAGTAATTGATGAAAAAAAATATCAAAATGTACGATTTACAAACTATGATTGTTTTGATGTTGAAACATATGCTAAATTAGATTTTGAACCAAATATTATCATTGTTTCCGGTATATTAGAGCTTTTTGGGGATAATGAATTGGCAAGCAAAGCACTTGCGGGGATTAGCGCTATTGCAGAGAAAAACTCAAGTGTAGTGTATACAGGTCAGCCTTGGCATCCACAACTAAAAATGATAGCCTATGTTTTGAATAGTCATCAAAAGAAAAGTTGGGTAATGAGACGTCGTTCTCAAAAGGAATTAGATCGTATGATGGCTTTTAATCATCTCTATAAAGAGACAATGCTTATTGATGATTTTGGAATTTTCACAGTCTCATCAGCAAAAATTAATACTAAAATAAAATAGGTAAGGATATTGATGTAAAAGTTATAGCATAGCCTAGGCATAATTTTATGAAAAGCGTAGAATTAGGAAATATAAAATTAGTAGTTGACAGCATAGAAACTCGAAAATTCTACGAAACTCAAAACGGATTTGTTTGCAACTGTCCTGACTGTTTGGATTATGTGAGTAAGATTTCTAATGTTCAATTAGAACTAAACGGAATTGATAAAGAACTCGGAATCGATTTGTATAAAGCTGTAGGGCAAGGAATGGACGAATTAATGCCACACGATTATGATGGTTATCATTTGTATGTCGTGCCATATTATGTAATCGGAAAACTCTTTGTAAACGGGAAAGAATTAGAAAAGGAATCTTCTGGATCTATTTGGTCTAATACAAGATGTGTGGAAAAAAGATTAACCAAAAATCTATCCCTAATAATAACTACAACCGAAGATATCACAATTGTAGCCGCAAGAAATATATTAACAATATGGCTCGAATATAAAACGGGTTTAAGAACAAAATAACAGCAATAGCGAATACTATCGCTGAGATTCATTATATAATTTTCAGTTTTAAGCAAAAAAAATAGAGTCCAAATTTGGACTCTATTTTTATATGTTCAAGAACAAATTAGCTTTTACGCTTTGTAATTATCGTTCCAATTTTTTTCTTCTGGATCATTTAGTTTTCCAACAGACTTGGCAACCATCATAGAAACTGCAGCATCACCAGTAACGTTTACAACAGTCCTACACATATCTAAAGGTCTATCTACCGCAAAAATCAATGCAAGACCTGCTTCTGGGATTCCTGCTTGAGAAAGTACAATAACAAGCATTACCATTCCTGCACCGGGAACAGCAGCACTTCCTATAGAAGCTAAAGTCGCTGTAACGATAATCCCTAATTGTGCCCATAAATCTAAATCCATACCAAAGGCCTGTGCTATAAAAATAGCGGCTACAGCTTGGTATAAACTTGTGCCATCCATATTAATAGTAGCTCCAATAGGGAGAACAAAGCTAGTAACCTCTTCATCTACACCTAAATGCTCTTCTACACGCTCCATAGTTACAGGTAGTGTTGCGGCACTAGAACTTGTAGAAAATGCTAATAGCTGTGCAGGCGAAATTCCTTTTAAGAAAAATGAAGGTGATTTTTTAGTAAAAATCCAAACAAATCCAAGGTATACGCAAATCATTAGGAATAAACCGATAATGACACATAATGCGTACCAGCCTAGTGCTTTAAAGAGATCTAAACTTGGTGATTCTACTACTAATGCGGCTAATAATGCAAAAACGCCAAAAGGAGCAGCAAGCATGATTAAATCAATTAATTTTAAAATTACTTCATTAAAGCCGTCAAAGAATTTTTTTACTGGTGTTGATTGTTCTTCGGGAATAAGGATTAATCCTATTCCAAAGAAGATAGCAAAGAAAATTACTTGAAGCATGTTTCCGTTATCACTTGCGGCTTTAAAAATATTGCTAGGAACAATATCTTCTAAAGCTTGTAGTGGTCCAGATTCTTCTTGTTTATGTGCTTGGGCAATTCTGGATTCAGCATCTCCTTTGTAGTTTTCTACTAAGCTAATTCTTGTTTCTTCCGAAATAGATTTTCCAGGTTTTATAATATTTACTACAGCCAACCCTATAGAGACCGCAATAATAGTAGTAATAATATAAATTCCGATAGTCCTCCCTCCCATTTGTGAGAGTTTAGAAATGTCTTTTAAATCTGAAACTCCTTTAATTAATGAAGCAAGAATTAAAGGAACTGCAATAAGTTTTAATGAGTTGATGAAAATATTCCCGAAAGGTTTTATCCAATCTGAGACAAATTTTGCTCCCCATTCAAATTGAACCATTATAAATGCAAATAATACTCCGGCCAACATGCCTATTATAATTTGCCAATGCAATTCCAATTTCTTCATAAAATAATTAGTTTTAGGATAGAAAGATACTGTTTTGAACCTTAATCTTCCAAATACTGAACTATAATTTTATGGTTCTGTTCAATAAAGTAAAATCAGCCAACACAATTGCGGCCATTGCTTCAACAATTGGTACTGCTCTAGGTACTACACAAGGGTCATGACGCCCTTTACCTTGTGTTTTAATCATATTCCCTTCTTTATCAATGGTTTCGTAGGGCTGTATCACGGTTGCTACAGGTTTAAACGCAACATTAAAGTAAATATCCATGCCATTAGAAATTCCTCCTTGGATACCACCGCTGTTGTTTGTTTTTGTTGTCCCATCTGCGTTGTACTGATCGTTATGATCACTCCCTTTTTGAGTAACTCCCTCAAAACCACTCCCGTATTCAAAACCTTTTACAGCATTGATAGAAAGCATGGCTTTACCAAGTTCTGCATGAAGCTTGTCAAAAACTGGTTCTCCAAGACCAATGGGTACATTTTGTATAACACAAGTTATAATACCTCCAATGGTATCTCCTTCTTTTTTTATTTTTTTAATGTAATCTTCCATTTTTGCTGCAGTAGAAGGATCTGGGCAACGAACAGGATTGCTTTCAATTAAAGAAAAGTCTAAGTCTTTATAGTTTTTTTCTAATTTTAAAGTACCCACTTGAGATACAAAAGCATTAATTTTAATGGAGCTTACAAACTGCTTTGCTATAGCACCAGCTACTACTCTACTTGCTGTTTCACGAGCAGAGCTGCGGCCACCTCCGCGATAGTCACGAAAACCATATTTTTGATCATACACATAATCAGCATGTGATGGTCGGTACGAATCTTTTATATGGGTATAATCATGAGATTTCTGGTTGGTGTTGTGTATGGCAAAACCTATTGGAGTTCCTGTAGTGACTCCTTCAAAAATACCAGAGTAAAATTCTACTGTATCTGGTTCTTTACGTTGGGTAACAATAGCAGACTGTCCCGGCTTACGTCGATTTAATTCATTCTGAATTTCATTTAAATCTAATGTAATACCTGCTGGGCAACCATCTATAACTCCACCAATTGCAACGCCATGTGATTCTCCAAAGGTGGAAAGTTTAAAAATAGTTCCGTATGTATTTCCTGCCATTTCTTCTTAAAATTTAACAGTCTCAAAGGTAATTCTAAATTCATATAATCCCAAACTTAGCGTACTCTTAATGCAAAATTTACTTTGTAGGAAATTACATAATAAATATTTAACGATTAGCTGATATAATGTTGATTTTCAATTGATGATAACTTTAAGGTTTCTGTTTTAATTTTGTAAAAACGAGAAGATTTGAAAAAGAGAAAAGTTGACGTAGTCGTAATTTCAGATGTACATTTAGGTACATATGGTTGTCATGCCGATGAATTAATTTCATATTTAAGCAGTATACAGCCAAAGAAACTTATATTAAATGGAGATATTATTGATATCTGGCAGTTTAGTAAGCGGTATTTTCCTCCCTCTCATTTAAAAGTTTTAAAAAAGATTATAGGTATGGCTTCTAACGGTGTTGAAGTTACCTATATAACTGGAAATCATGATGAAATGCTTCGTAAGTTTAGTGATACTTCAATAGGCTATGTGAGTATTGTAGATAAGCTTGTCTTGGATTTAAACGGCAAGAAGACCTGGTTTTTTCATGGCGATGTCTTTGATGCTTCTATCCAGAACGCAAAATGGTTAGCCAAGTTGGGAGGCTATGGTTATGACTTTCTAATTTTGATAAACAGAATCATGAATTGGTGTTTGACGAAAATGGGAAGAGAAAAATATTCCTTGTCTAAACGAATTAAAAATAGCGTAAAGGGGGCTATTAAATACATAAACGATTTTGAAAAAACAGCAGCAGATTTAGCTATTGAGAATGGATATGACTATGTGGTTTGCGGGCATATTCATCAACCCAAAAAAGAACTATACGAAAATAAAAACGGACAATGCATTTATCTTAATTCTGGAGATTGGGTAGAAAACCTTACTGCTTTAGAATATTCTTTTAAAAGATGGAAAGTCTACCATTATAATAATGATAAACTCTCCCCTTTTTTTGCGGATGAAGAATTAAAACAATTAGATATCAATGAACTAATAGCTTCTATTACCTTTAAGGAGGATAGAGAAAAAGGTTCTTCCTCACTTGAAGAAAGTTCCTTAGAGTAAAGCTTCTTTTAAAATGGTAATGGGGTGCTTTGCTTGTCTTTTTGTACCATCATGTATTTGATGACGACAACTTGTGCCATTAGCAGATATGATAGTGTCTTCTGATGATTTGCGTACGGCAGGGAATAATTTTAATTCTCCAATCTGCATGCTTACCTCATAATGTCCTTTTTCATAACCGAAAGATCCTGCCATACCACAACAACCAGAAGTTATTATTGAAACTTCATAGTTTTTAGGAAGGTTTAAAATATCAAAAGTTACTTTCTGATTCGATAATGATTTTTGATGGCAATGACTGTGTATTTTAACTTTTTTTGCTTCTGTAGTAAATAGATCAGCACGTAGTGCTCCTGCTGTTATTTCATTAGCTAAAAATTCTTCAATTAGATAACAATTCGCTGCAATTTTGGCAGTTGTATCTTTATCAGAAGAAAAACGTTTATATTCATCTCGGAAGGTCAAAACAGCGGAAGGCTCTAAGCCTATCACTGGAATATTTTTATCTGCAAATATTTTTAGTGCCGGAATGTTTTTTAAAGCAAGCTTTTTTGCTTGTTTTAAAAAGCCTTTAGAAATATAAGTTCTTCCGCTTTCCGCATAAAATAATTGAATGTCATAGCCTAGTTTAGTAAGTACCTCAATAGCATCTTTACCTAAGGTTATATCCATATAATTCGTAAATTCATCAATATATAAAACAACACTTTTTTTAGTTATAGTGTTTTGATTTTTAAATAGTTGAAGGTGTTTATCGAAATTGAAATTATATACTTTAGGCATACTGCGTTCTTTGGCAACTCCTGCAGAACTTTTTAATAAACCGCCAAAGAAACTGGAGTCATAAATGAAATTTGTCAAGCCTGAAACTTTGCTTCCTAATTTATTTAATTTTGTATTATATGCAAATAGTTTGCCGCGTAATGGGTATCCGTTTGCTTCTTGGTATTGGTATAAGAATTCCGTTTTTAGAGTGGCTACATCAACGTTACTCGGGCATTCGCTGGCGCATGCCTTACAGCTTAAGCATAAATCAAATGCCTCTTTTAATTCTTTCTGATTAAACTTATTTGGCGCTTCAGAGGTAGTTAAGAATTCTCTTAATGCATTAGCTCTACCTCTAGTGGTATCTTTTTCGTTTTTAGTAGCGTGATAACTCGGGCACATCCCTCCTGCACTGTGGTGTGTTTTTCTACAATCCCCACTCCCGTTACATTTTTCAGCTGCTTTTAAAATCCCTTCACTATCAGAAAAATCTAAAAGAGTTTTAATCTCAGGCTCTTTTCTATCAATATCATAGCGTAGGGATTCATCCATAGGGAATGCATCAACTATTTTGCCTGGATTAAATATATTGGTAGGGTCAAAGTATGTTTTTATGCGCTTTAATAGTTGGTAGTTTTTATCTCCAATCATTAGTGGGATAAATTCGGCTCTAACAATACCGTCTCCATGCTCACCGCTAAAAGAACCTTTGTATTTTTTTGTAAGCTTAGCAACGTCTGTGGTAATCGCTCTGAAAAGGTGAACATCATCAGATTTTTTTAAATTAAGAATAGGGCGTAAATGTAATTCTCCAGCTCCGGCATGTGCGTAGTATACAGCGTTTTGCTTGTAACCTGCCATAATCTGTGTAAATTCTCCTATAAAATCTTTCAAATCTTCTACGGCAACCGCGGTATCTTCAATACACGCCACAGCTTTTTTATCACCGACGATATTTCCTAGTAAACCTAGTCCGGCTTTACGCAATTCTGACGCCATCTTACCTTCTGCTGCATTTAAAATAGGATTAGCATAGCTTAATCCGGATGTAGTAATTGTTTCTAATAAGGCATCAATTTGGTGTTTTAAATCTTCTTCAGTATCAGATTTTACTTCTAACGTTAATAACGCCGCAGGATCCCCAGCAACAAAAAATCTATTTTTAGAGTGTTCTCTATTGTTTTTAGTGCAATCAAGAATGGTCCTATCCATCATCTCACAAGTGTGCAAATTGTGTTGCATTGCAGGAGCAACATCACTTAGACAATCTTCAAGACTGCGGTAATGCGTTACGACCATCGCAGATAGTTTAGGGGGTAATGGCGTTAATTGTAAAGTTATTTCAGTGGTAAAAGCTAAAGTTCCTTCACTTCCGCTTAATAATTCACAAACATTAATGAGTTCA
Organism: Cellulophaga algicola DSM 14237; assembly: GCF_000186265.1. Lineage (NCBI taxonomy): Bacteria > Pseudomonadati > Bacteroidota > Flavobacteriia > Flavobacteriales > Flavobacteriaceae > Paracellulophaga > Paracellulophaga algicola. The sequence continues at coordinate 4,361,400 of NC_014934.1, read as the reverse complement.
TTTTTTCCACCAAATATGTTGCTTTTGAGCAATTCATCTATGGCATAGCCTGTATTTCTTCTATGAATTTGTGGTTTAGGAAATTCTCTTATAATTTCTTCTTGAGTTTCTTTGTTGGAAAGTTCCTTATGAAGGTTTTTATAGATCGTTCCTTCAAAGGTATTTAATTGAGTTTTGGCTTGAAATTCTTCTGTCGTTAATGCTTTAAATTCTGCCTCTTCCCCATTAGATAAAATTGTTTTTAAACTAGCGGTATATTCTCTTGTAACTCCATATCGTATAGAGGTGGTTCCAGAGGAGTTGTTTCCAACCATTCCGCCAATCATACAACGGTTTGCTGTAGAGGTGTTAGGACCAAAAAAAAGTCCAAAAGGCTCTAAGTAAGTGTTTAGTTCATCACGTATAACTCCTGGTTGTACAGTGACTTGCATTTTTTCTTTATCAACAGAGATAATTTTAGTAAAATGTACAGAAACGTCTACTATAATACCATCACCAACACATTGTCCTGCTAATGACGTACCAGCAGTTCTTGGTATTAATCCAATAGTATTTTCTTTGGCAAAAAGAATTAATTTTTTAAGATCAGCAATGCTTTTAGGAAAAGCTACTGCTAACGGTGTTTTCCTATATACAGATGCGTCTGTGGAGTATAATACTTTTGTAAGTTTATCTATTCTTAATTCTCCTTCTAAACTTTCTTTGAGTTTGTGTAATGCTGCAGTTTCCAATCTAAAAATAATTTGAATGCTAAATTAAGTTTTTATTAACTACAGAACGCAAGTAAAGTCCTATTTTTGGTGTTAATTTTTAAATAAAAAGGAATGAAATTGTTAAAAATAACCCTGATTGCCCTGTTGGTTTTCCCTATGTTTATGAGTGCTCAAAGTATGTCTGACCATACTATTGGTTTACGATTAGGCGATAGTGATGGTTTGGGTGCAGAAATATCGTACCAAAAATCATTAAGCACAAGTAACCGTTTAGAAGTTAATTTAGGATTTAGGGATAGTCGCGCTTATGATGCTTTTAAAATATCTGGGTTGTACGAATGGGTACTGCCGTTAGATGGTGATTTTAATTGGTATTATGGTGTTGGAGGTGGTTTAGGTAATGTTAATTTTGAACGTAGAGTTTCTGAAAATAATCCTAATGGAGAGGAAGTAGACGGCGGACTTTTTGTTTTCGCTGCGGGAAATATTGGAGTGGAATATAATTTTGATTTCCCTCTAGTAATTTCATTGGATATGCGCCCTGAAATAGGCCTTTTGGGCTATAGTGAATTTTCTGATAATTTTGATTTTGATATAGGATTAGGGATAAGATATCAATTCTAAAAAAAAAATAATAAAGCTAAGAATATGAATGTATTAGATAGTCTTTTTTTTTAATAACAATATATAATTACATTTGCGATAATTAAATTTAAAACTTATAATGAAAAAAATAATATTAGGATTATTTACCACAGCCCTGTTAGTATCTTGTAATAGTAATCCTGACGGATTTTCTATTGAAGCAAAAGTAGATGGTGCTATAGAAAACGGAACCAAAGTTTACCTTAAGAGAATAAACGAAGTAAACCAACCAATAGATGTGGATACCACTACTGTTGAGAATGGTAAATTTATTTTTACAGGTAAAGTAGATTCTTTAGACTTACAGTATATTTTTATTGATAAGCTTCAAGGGAACATTCCAGTGATGATAGAAAAAGGAACTATTGATGTTGCATTCCAAAAAGATAGTTTAGGTTTTGCTAAAGTAGAAGGAACAGAGCAAAATGAATTGTTTAGTAAGTTTTTAGATAATAGCAGATCTTTTTCTAAGCGTGCTATGTCTATGCGTGATGACTTTGAAAAAGCTAGAGCTTCTGGAGATGTTGCTACACAAGAAGCTTTACAGGCAGAAAGCAATGAAATGCAAGAACAAGCTAAAGATTTTGAGCTTACGTACATAAAAGAGAACCCGAATGCATTTGTTTCGGTACTAATTTTAGAGCGTATCCTTATGAGTAAAGGTTTAGCGGAAGATGAAATATCTAAAATTTATGAAGCTTTAACACCAGAAATGAAAGCAACTGCTCCTGCAAAAAGAGTTAAGAAACAATTAGATCTTACTAAAAATACGGCTATAGGATCTAAAGCTCCAGATTTCTCTGCTCCTACTCCTGATGGGAAACAATTAGCATTAAAAGATGCTTTAGGAAAAATTACAATTGTTGATTTCTGGGCTGGATGGTGTAGACCTTGTAGAGCAGAAAATCCTAATTTAGTGCGTGTTTACAATAAATATAAAGATAGCGGACTTAGTATCTTAGGGGTTTCTTTAGATAAAAATAAAGAAGAATGGACTGGTGCTATAGCTGCAGATAGCTTAGCTTGGAACCATGTCTCTAATGTAAAGTATTTTGATGAAATTGCTAAATTATACAATGTAAGAGCTATTCCTGCAATGTTTATTTTAGACGAGAACGGTGTAATTATTGCGAAAGATTTAAGAGGGCCAGAATTAGAGAGCAAGATTGCTGAGCTAATGGGGAACATCTAAAGCTATAAATTTATATCTAAAAAAACCCAATTTGAAATTCAAATTGGGTTTTTTTTATATGTTTTTTTTAAAATTTATTCAAGAGATCATTGTATTCACCAGTTACTTCTGCCGTTTCGGCTTTAGTTACATTACCCGTAATATATACTCTAGAACTTGAGCCAAGGAATTCTAAAGTAGCTCCATCTTCAAGAATTAAATCTCCATAAATAGCTAAATCACCCTCAATTCTTAAGGTGGCATTACTACCCACAGTAATATTTTTTTTATTTCTGTTGTTTCCAACATAAATAGCCCCTTTCATTTCAAATAAACTATTGGCATCTAATGTAATATCATTACTCACAGTCCAAGTTCCACATAACAATAATTCTCCAGCTACATTTATTTTATTCAATCGTTTAGAGCCTTGGTAAGCTATAATTTCATTAGTAGCAACTACTAGATTAGAGCTACCTCTGTAAGATGTTAAATCTTCACATTTGGTTTCTAAGCTTTGGTTTGGTTTGTTCATTTTAATAATTTGCAAACCAGCTGTTCCTGAAGCTGCAAAAATATAATCACCTTTAGATGCTACGAAGTTAATAGAACCCTCTAAATCTATAATCCCCACTGGTGATGTGCTATTAGATGATTCTTCTGATAACGAAAGCCCTGCGCCACCGTTAGCCATTAAAATAGCATTTTCGTTAACTGCAACAGCATTAGTTACGTTGTCTGTAGCATCTGAACCTTCAGGGTTAATTAAAATTGAAATGTATTCTATGAATGCTCCAGAAGTTGCATTATAAATCCCTGCTCCTTTAGATCCTTCAGATACATATATTTTGTCTTGAGAGAAGTCTAAAGTTCTTTTTGCAGCAATTCCAAAATCAGAAGAAATGGCAATTTCTTTGATAAGAGAAAAGTTCGTATCAAAAATTGAAACCCCTTTGCTAGCATCTAAAACCGCAATGTTATTATTTACAGTAGTTACAGAGCGTAAATCTGTTAATGGGGTCTCATTCATTAGCGTTACACTATTTTTATCGTAAACGGCTAAAACGCCATCTTTACCGCTAGTTACATAGATGCTGTTTCCATCTATGGCAATATCGGTACCAATAAATCCTTCTTGAAAACCATAGGTAATTCCGCTATTCACATCTATTTTTCCATTCGTAGCGGGTATTTTAGCCACAAAGGAATTGGTGCTTGCAGCTACAGATTTTTCTGAATCTACACCACCTACAATATAAATGTATCCATTATCGTATGCTATTGCATTAATATCTGCATTGGTGTAATATAATCTAGATGTAATTTGTGGACTATAAGGATTGCTAACATCTATAGCGTCTATAGCACCAACATAATCAGATGCTACTGTATTGTAAGATACATAAGCAATATCATCTACAATATTTACATGTGTTGCTGTTAAGTTTTCCCCACCAGGAAAACTAGGTGGTGTAATTTGTGCTATCAATGAAAGTGGGTAATCACCAGCGACAGGATCTGCGTCTTTGCTCGTTTTTCCAGATAGTTCTTCTTCACTTGAAATATCTAAAACACCAGCATTCTCATAACTAATGCTTTTATTTAAAAAATCTTGATTGTCTTGTACACTTACATTACTTTGTTCATCTTCATAAACTGTTGTTTTTTCAGAACATGATGCAAATAAAACTAGCATAAAAGCTAGTATTGGGGAAACTTTTTTCATAATTAAGTAGATTGAATAAGAGTTTGGGTTCTCTATTAACGACGAAATTAGGGAAATATGTTTCTGAACTACATGATTTTCGATGAATGGTAAGCTTTCGTTAAGTGATTGGTTAAGAAATACCGATTAAATTAAATCTTTCCTAATTTTTGAAGTATAAATAACGCGATAATAGGAATGGCTAATAATCCTACCATTAAAGGGTTTATTTCCAGTAGACTAGGTAGTAGTATTAAGGTGGTAACATAGCCTCCAATTGCACCTCCAAAATGTGCCGTATGGCCAATGTTCCCTAACCTACTTTTCATACCATAAATTGAATACAAGAGATAACCTATTCCGAAAACATATGCAGGTACGGGTATAGGAATAAACATAATGCCTAGTTGCATGGTTGGTTGTAACAAAATAGCTGCATATAAAATACCTGTAACCGCACCACTTGCACCTACAGCGGTGTAATAATCTTCATTTTTATGAAAAACCATTGAAAGTAAACTTCCTGCTAATAAACTAATACTATAAATTATAACAAACTTTACAGTACCTAGCCATTCAATAACTACAGGAGCAAAAAAATATAAGGTAAACATGTTAAAAAACAGATGCGAAAAATCTACATGTAAAAAGCCAGAAGTAAACATGCGGTCTTTTTGTCCCGATTTAATCGCTCCAACACTAAACTTATACCGATCAAAAAAATTAGTATCATTAAAACCTTTAATAGATACTAGTAAATTTATGGCAACAATGCCTACAGTAACTAAATCAAAATTATCCATATAATCAAACGTTCTGTTTGCCTTCAAATATAACTATATTTGCGCTATAATTATTGGCATGCAGTTATTAGTATTTATTATAGTTTACCCAATACTTTGGTTTATTTCAAAATTACCTTACAAACCTTTTTATTGGCTTTCAGATTTTGTTTTTTTTCTTGTGTATACCATCTTTGGATACCGGAAAAAAGTAGTGTATTCAAATCTAAAACTTGTTTTTCCTGAAAAAGATGAAAAAGAGCTTTTAAAAATTCAACGTAAATTTTATAGTCATTTGATAGACACTTTCATGGAAATGATTAAAACTATGGAACTATCTAAAGCAGAAGTAAAGAAAAGATATGATGTCGTAAACCTTGAGGTCTTAAGAGATATTGAAAAAAATAAGAGCGTATTAATCGTCTGTTCACATTATGCTAATTGGGAGTGGAATGTGAGTATTAATAACTACGTGGAATCAGAAGGGTACGCTGTTTATCAGAAAATAGCAAATAAATACTTTGATCAATGGATTAGGAAAGTAAGAGCACGTTGGAATACTACTTTAATTACACAGGAGGAAACCGTAAAAACAGTGGTAAGAAATGTTCGTGATAATGTCAGAAGTGCATACGGCATGGTGAGTGATCAATCTCCCCAAGTACACCGAGCTCCATATTGGACAGAGTTTATGGGAATTAAAGTTCCTGTATTTAGCGGTGCAGAAACTATGGCGCGAAAAATGGATTTAGCGGTAGTTTTTCTAAAAGTGTCCAAGGTAAAAAGAGGCTATTATAAAGCAGAATTTATTCCGATTACCACAGCAGGAAAATCTACTAAGGAACATGAAATTACAGATACATTTCTTCGCTTAACAGAAGAACAAATAAGAGAACGACCAGAGTATTATTTATGGACACACCGTCGCTGGAAACACCGGAACAAGGCGGATCAACATTAAAAAAAAGGAGCAATTTTCAATGAAAATTGCTCCTTTTTATATGGTCAGTTATACATTTTACAATCTAGCTATTTCTTTTATTTCTCCGATAATTTTATCGGCTAAAGCATCTGCTTCTAATTGTGACTTTGCTTCCGTATAGATTCTAATAATTGGTTCTGTATTCGATTTTCGTAAATGAACCCAATTTTCTGCAAAATCAATCTTTACACCATCAATAGTCGTTATATCTTCATTCTTGTATTTATCGGCCATAGACACTAAAATACCATCAACATCTAAACCTGGTGTCAATTGTATTTTTTTCTTGCTCATAAAGTAAGACGGGTAGCTAGCTCTTAATTCCGCAACAGTACCTCCTTTTTCGGCCATCAACATTAAAAATAATGCAGTACCTACTAAGGAATCACGCCCGTAGTGACTTTCCGGATAAATGATTCCTCCATTACCTTCACCACCAATCACGGCGTTATTGGCTTTCATTTTGGTAACTACATTTACTTCTCCAACAGCTGCAGCTTCATAGGTGCCACCGTGCTTTTGAGTAATATCTCTCAGGGCTCTAGACGAGGATAAGTTAGATACTGTATTCCCTTTTGTTTTTCCTAAAACATAATCAGCACAAGCAACAAGTGTATATTCTTCTCCGAACATTTCACCATCATTACTAATAAATGCCAAACGATCTACATCAGGATCAACTACAATTCCGAAATCGGCTTTTTCTTTAAGTACTAAAGCGCAAATATCTCCTAAATGTTCTTTAAGAGGTTCTGGGTTATGAGGAAAATGACCAGTAGGATTACAATACAATTCTATCACTTCTACTCCTAATTCTTTTAATAGTTTAGGAATAGCAATACCACCAGTAGAATTTACACCATCTACAACTACTTTAAATTTAGCCGCTCTAATAACATCGGCATCTACTAAAGGAAGGTCTAGCACTTCATCAATATGAATATCTATGTAAGCATCATTCCTTGTAATTTCACCTAAGTCATCTACTTCAGAAAAATTAAAATCTTCTTTTTCTGCAATTTCTAAGATTTTAGCACCTTGCGCCGCATCTAAAAATTCCCCTTTCTCATTGAGTAATTTTAAAGCATTCCATTGTTTTGGATTGTGACTTGCTGTTAAAATAATACCGCCATCTGCATCTTCTAAAGGAACAGCAATTTCTACAGTCGGTGTAGTAGATAAATCTAAATCAATAACATCTATTCCTAAACCTATCAATGTAGAAACCACAATATTCTGGATCATTTCTCCAGAAATACGCGCATCTCTCCCAACAACCACTTTTAATTTATCTTTCTTAGAATATTCTTTCAACCAAATACCATAGGCTGCTGCAAACTTTACCGCGTCAATGGGTGTTAAGTTATCTCCTGGTTTTCCTCCAATAGTACCACGTATTCCTGAAATAGATTTGATTAGTGTCATAGTTTTTCTAAAAGTTTTTACAAATATAAAGGGTTCAGGTTAAATGCTACAGTTCTTATTTGTAAATTCGATAGGAATAGTTTTTCTTCGGTCTATGAATTTTTTAGCACATATTTATCTTTCTTTTGATGATAAAGAAATAACTCTTGGTAATTTTATTGCGGATAGTATTCGTGGTAATAAATATAAACACTTGCCAGAACGGGTTCAAAAGGGTATAAAACTCCATCGGTTTATTGATACGTTTACAGATGCACACCCTACTGTTAGGCAAAGTACAAAGCGATTGCACGAAAACTATAGTCATTATAGTGGTATTATCGTTGATATTTTCTATGATCATTTTTTAGCTAAAAATTGGAGTACCTATTCTGAGGTTCCATTAGAGGTCTTTGTAGATAATTTCTATGATCTTTTAGAAGATAATTATGAAATTCTTCCTGACTCCACCAAGCATATGATGCCGTATATGATTGCTGATAATTGGATTTTTAATTACTCAAAACTAGAGGGCATTGGTAGGGTATTAACAGGAATGAATAGAAGAACAAAAAACAAGTCTAAAATGAATTTTGCTATTCTAGATTTAGAAGAGCATTATGATGAATTTGAAAAAGAATTTACCACTTTTTTTGAGGAATTAATTGCTTTTTCAAAGCAGAAATATATTTCGCTCTAAGAACCCTAAATTAAGCTTTTCAAAAAACCACAAACCATGATGAAGAATTTCAGTTATTTGTTTTTACTGGTATTACTATGTATTAACTGTAAAAATCAAGCAGCTCCCACTGGTGTAGTAACAGAGAAAGCAATGGTGGTTTCTGCGCGAGAAGAAGCGTCTAAAATAGGGTCTGATATTATGGCAAAAGGGGGGAATGCTTTTGATGCTATGATTGGTACGCAATTAGCGCTTGCTGTAGCTTATCCTAGAGCTGGAAATATTGCTGGTGGCGGATTTATGGTATATAGAACAGCTGATGGAGGAATAGGTTCTTTAGATTTTAGAGAGAAAGCACCAAAATCTGCTCATAGAGATATGTATTTAGATTCTTTAGGAGATGTTATTCCAGATATGAGTACGTTAGGCGCAACAGCAATCGGAGTACCAGGCTCTGTTGCAGGTATTCTAGCAGTCCACCAAAAGTTTGGAAAACTACCTTTAAAAGATATTTTTGAACCCGTAATTGCAATGGCAGAAAATGGTGTGGTCGTTACGGCTAAACAAGCAGAAATGCTAGATAATTATCGGGAAACATTTATTAAAATAAATAGCGATAGCACCAAATTTGCAACTGTATATAAAGAAGGAGAGCTTATAAAATACCCAAAACTAGCAAGTACGTTACGCACGATTGTTACAAAAGGAAAAGACGGATTCTATAAAGGGGAAATAGCACAGAAACTAGCAAGTTTTATTCAAGCAAATGGTGGTTTTGTAACTGAGCAAGATTTAGCGAGTTATGAAGTTGTATGGCGCCAACCTGTAGTATTTAAGTACAAAGACTTAAAAATTATTTCCATGAGTCCGCCTAGTAGTGGTGGTGTTACTATGAATCAGATTTTTAAAATGATTGAGCCTTATGATATGGCATCCTTCGGACATAATTCTGAGAAAACCATTCAGTTATTTACAGAAGCTTCTCGTCGTGCTTATGCAGATAGAAATTATTATTTGGGTGATCCTGATTTTGTTAAAATTCCACTAGACGTATTATTGAAAGATAGTTATTTGGAAGACCGCATGTCTAATTTTTCATTTGAAAAAGCAACCAAATCAGATGCTGTATCACATGGTAAAGTGGCTATTGTAGAAAGTATGGAAACTACCCACTACTCCATTATTGATGCGGAAGGAAATGCTGTTTCTGTAACCACGACCTTAAACGGAAATTTTGGCTCTAAATTATACTGTGATGAGCTCGGCTTCTTTTTGAATAATGAGATGGACGATTTTAGCTCTAAAGCAGGTATTCCCAATATGTTTGGTCTTATTGGAGCTGAAGCAAATAATATTCAACCAGAAAAGAGAATGTTAAGTAGTATGACTCCTACTATTGTAGAAAAAGACGGTAAACTTTGGATGGTGTTAGGTACGCCTGGAGGTTCTACAATTATCACAGCTGTGGCAGAAACCATATTAAATGCCTATGAATTTGACATGAGCATGCAAGATGCCGTAAACGCTCCAAGGTTTCATCACCAGTGGCTGCCAGATATTTTAACCTTTGAACCAGAAGGATTTTCTACAGAGTTAAAAACATCGCTTAAAGCAAAGGGCTATTTGATTAATGAAGAACGCACCCCCATTATAGGAAAGGTAGATGCAATTAGAGTACTTGCAGATGGTAGCTTGGAAGGTGGAGCGGATAAAAGAGGTGATGATACCGCTGTAGGGTTTTAAATTTATATATGAAGAGATTATTGAAAGGAATTTTAAAGGCGATCCTAGTACTATTAGGGTTAATGATAGCAGTATTTGCTATAGTATATTTTGTGTATAATGAAAAGGTTCCGGTAGGTGAAAATCCTCAAGAGGCTGATGCTTTAGCTTATAAGATGCTTAATGCGATAAATCAAAAAGCATATGAAGATACACGCTACTTAGAGTGGTCTTTTGCAGGTGGTGGTCATAGGTATAAATGGGATAAACAGAAAGGTCTTGTAGTTGTAAAATGGGATAATTATAGTGTAAATCTTAACTTAAATGATACCTATTTGAGTGAAGTAACTAAAAACAATGCTGAAGTTACCGCTAAAGAGGCTAGAGATACCTTCCATATTGCTTGGGAGTATTTTAATAATGATTCGTTTTGGTTAGTAGCTCCTTTTAAAGTTTTTGATGAAGGAACTACACGCAGTTTGGTCACCTTAGAAGACGGTTCACAGGGATTAATGATTTCTTATAATTCTGGTGGTAGTACTCCAGGAGATTCGTATGTATGGAAGTTAAATGAAGAGGGATTTCCTGTAAATTATAAAATGTGGGTAAGCATAATTCCTATTGGTGGTCTAGAAGCTACTTGGGAAGGTTGGAAAACCATGGAAAATGGTGTTTCTTTACCCGCTTCGCATAAAATAGGTCCTATATCATTGAGTATGGGAGAAGTCCGAGCGTATAATTAGATAGCTATGTCAAAAAAAGGAAAAGAAAAGAATACCAAAAATAAGGCAAAACATACCAAGCTGATGAACCGCAAAATCAATAAACAGCGTGATGAGAAAGAAGTTAGAAAACAGCGCCTAAAAGAAATTCAGCAACAAGGAAAAAAGCCAAAGGAATAAGTTAAATAGTACAGAACGAGCTGTCTTTGTAAGCAGGATATAAGCGAAAATGAGCATTTATTTTTGCGTTAAAATAACCATCTAACTGTAGCTATAGGAATAGAAGTTTTAGGTAATTTATGAGCAGTTAAAAAGAAAATAAAATATAAACTATGTTTAAAACGAATACGTATTTTGAGGATAAAGTAATTTCTATTGCCTTTGAGAATGAAGAAGGAAAAGCTACTGTGGGTGTTATGGCTCCAGGAACTTATACGTTTGGAACAACTACGGTAGAATTCATGACCGTAATCTCAGGAAGCATGGAAGTGCAATTAAAAGGAGCATCTGAATGGAAAACATACAACCCATATGAAACCTTTAAAGTTGCGGCAGATAGTTCATTTGATGTTAAAGTTGTATCGGATACATCTTATAAATGTGTTTATAAGTAAGTTTTTTTTACACTATAGAAAGTAACTAATGACACAAGAATTATATCAAGAAGCAATTAAGTTTGCTGATGAAAAACATAGGGAACAAAAAGTTCCAGGAACAAACTCCAATTATATAGTCCACATTTCAAATGTTGCTATGGAAGTACTAATGGCTTATAATTTTGATAAAAACTTTGACATCAATTTTGCAATTCAGGTGGCTATATTACACGATACCCTTGAAGATACGAGTGCTGAATTTGAAGAGATAAAAATCAAGTTTGGAGCGTCAGTAGCAAAAGCTGTTTTAGCGTTAACCAAGGACGAAACTATTCAACAAAAACGAGACAGAATGGTAGATAGTTTAAACCGAATCAATAAACTAGAAAAAGAGGTAGGATTGGTTAAGATAGCAGACAGAATCACTAATTTACAATGTCCGCCAAACTATTGGGATAAAGATAAAATTAAAAATTATTGTATCGAAGCTAAGTTAATTTCAACGATGCTGAAAGGAAAAAATACGTATCTCCACAATCGTCTCGATTCTAAAATACTTGCTTACGAAGCTAGAATTGAAGCCTTGTAAGCAACCAAAGATTTTACTGTTTTGCTAACTGATGTATACTATTTTTAATGTTATTTTAATAAGCACAAATCTTTATAGATCGATTATTTTTTAAAATTAAAATAATATTAATTCTTAAAACAAATTAATAAAGAAATACGTCTTTCTATATTAATTTATAATTTAAAAACCCAACAGTAAGAGTATTTGAGATTTACTCAAAAATGAGCAAAATTTGAAGTAGAAATTTATGTTATCGCTCAAACAGCATTTGATTCTTGACGCTCTATTCACTGGGAATAATAATCTAGGCCGTAACCCAGTTACTTTTCAATTTTCCATGTAGCTTAGTCCAATTATAGGCAATGTGTGATAACCAGTATATATCATCAACTTCTAACCATTACGCCCGCTTCAACTGACTTTTTAATTCATCCATAGATTCTTGTAGTTGTCGTAAAAGACCTGTTTCGGTAGTAGCATCTACACCAAAAGTAATTTTACTATTTACTTGCCAGATTTCCTGAATTTGGAAAGGTTTAATTTCATACGGAGGGTAGCTTTCATTTAAAGAAACTAATGTTACGTTATTAGAGTTAGGTTTTTTAATTACTTTCTTCACTAAAACCGCATCTTGTAGCACCACTACGTAAATTTTATTTGGTGTAACATCATCAATATGTTCAATGGCTTTTGCTAATACCCATTCCCCTGGCCTTAAATTAGGCAACATACTATCTCCTTCTACCTGAAAGCCTCTATAGGTGGCATTTCTAAACTCAGGTATTGGCAAATCAAACGCAGGTAGTTGTTGGTACCAACTAGTATCTGCTATATTTTGAGGATATCCTGCAGCAGCTTTTGCATTTACTAAAACCATATTCTCACGATCTGCAGAGTCTACAGTCACTACTTTAGGAATTACGCTGGTATGAGAAGTCTCTATATATTTAGAATCACTTTCGTTAAACAACCAAAGCGGATTAATCTTAAACTGCTTTAAAAGCTCTGTTACAACTTTACCTGAAAGTTTTGTCCTACCACGTTCAATATCTGCTGTAGTATTAGATACGCCGATTAAAGCGGCAAATTCAGCTTGAGTAAATCCTAAATCTCTTCGGATTTCAATAAAGCGTTTTAAAATAATTTCATTTTCCATAGTCCTAGTCGTAATCCCTCAAATATACACCTTTTGGACATATTCCAAAATATTTTATGGAATAATTCCATAATTAGGAATAATTCCATAATTTTGGAGTAATTACAAAAAAGAACTATGTCCTTTGAACGAATAAAAGAAAAACTAAATATTTTAGCCGATGCCGCTAAATACGATGTCTCTTGCTCCAGTAGTGGTAGCAATAGAACTAATAAAAACAAAGGCCTTGGAGATAGCACAGGAATGGGCATTTGTCATACCTACACTGAAGATGGGCGCTGTGTATCTTTATTAAAAATACTATTGACCAACCACTGCATTTTTGATTGTGCCTATTGTGTAACAAGAAAAAGTAATGACATTAAAAGAGCTGCTTTTAAAATTCAGGAAGCCGTAGACCTTACCATAAATTTTTACAGACGGAATTACATCGAGGGACTTTTTCTAAGTTCAGGAATTTTCAAAAGCCCTGATTATACGATGGAGCGATTAATTGCAGTGGCTAAAAAATTACGCTTGGAAGAGAATTTTAATGGGTATATACATTTAAAATCTATTCCTGGTGCAAGTGATGAGCTGATGTATGAAGCGGGTTTATATGCAGATCGCTTGTCAGTAAACATAGAAGTGCCTACCATATCAGGATTAAAATTATTGGCTCCAGACAAAAAGCATGAAGATTTTACCAAGCCCATGTTAAAGGTAAAAAATGAAATTCTTTTGTATAAAGCAGAAAAGAAGATTATAAAAAGCACCCCAATATATGCGCCTGCTGGCCAAAGTACTCAAATGATTATTGGAGCCACAGGAGAATCAGATAAAGACATCATGTATTCTGCTACACATTATTATAAGAATTATAATATGAAGCGGGTGTATTATTCTGGTTATGTTCCTGTTGCAGAAGACAGTAGGTTACCCGCAATTGGGTCGCAAGTACCTATGTTACGTGAGAATAGGTTGTATCAAACAGATTGGTTGTTGCGTTTTTATGGTTTTAATGTAAAAGAAATACTGAATGATACGCATCCTAATTTAGATATTGATGTGGATCCCAAACTGAGCTGGGCGCTTCGAAATTTAGCTCAATTTCCTATAGACATAAATACAGCAGAACCACGAATGCTTGCTAGAATTCCGGGATTAGGGATGAATTCTGTGTATAAAATTATAAATGCAAGAAAGTATAGAAAGTTGACTTTTGATCACCTTAAAAAAATTGGAGTTGCTTTGAATAGGGCTAAATATTTTATGGTCTGTAGTGGAAATGATTATGCTCATAAAGACTTACAAGCCATTCAAATTAAAGGGTTAATTCTTCAAAATTCTCAAGGAAAATTTAGAACTAATTATAGTGCGCAATTATCCTTATTTAATTAAGAGGTAAAAACAACATTACCGCACCAACCACTAGAAACCAATATATTATGAAACCATTATTTACGTACTTAGAAAAAGGTCGGAATACAATTTTGAACCTTGGGTATGGTCTTATTGAATTGAAAAGTAGAAGCAAAAACTATCTAATAAAGAGAGCTAGTTTGTTTTTTCATAAAAACAGTAATAATCAAGGGGTTGTAAGTAGCTCTGCACTTGAGGATAATAAACTTAGTTCTTAATACAATCCTCTTTAGGAAATATATTAAAAATAGAAAATATGAATGAAGCAAAAATTTTAATTTACGATGGAAGTTTTAATGGCTATTTAACTGCTGTATTTCAAGCATTTGAACAAAAGCTAAGTATTGCAGATATTCAGAAAGAAAAAAATGCGCAAAGTGGTTTGTTCTCTGATGCAGAAATAATATATACCGATGTTCCCAAGTCCAAAAGGGTTTGGAATGGTATTCAGAAGAAAAATAATACCGCAATTAAAAATATATATTTTGCTTTTTTGAGTGAAACAAAAGGTATAGAGCTCCTACTCTATCGGTATATTCAAAAACTATTTTCTAAGACTGAATTGTTACATCTTAATTTTTCTGATGATATTGTTTTAAAAGTGAGTCAACTTGCAAAATCTGTGGGGAGAGAAAAACACCGTATGGAAGCATTTGTACGTTTTCAATTAACAAAAGATGCTATTTACTTTTCTTATATTGAACCCGATTTTGATGTATTGCCTTTAATTTCTAAACATTTTAAAGGCAGGTATGCTGATCAGCAATGGTTAATTTATGATGTAAAACGTAAATACGGCATCTTTTATAATTTAAAAACGGTTGAGTTTATTACACTTGATATGGATGACATACACTGTAATAAAACTCAAAAAAGTAATGTATTTACGGATGGTGAATATGAATATCAAGATTTATGGAACAACTATTTTAAAAGCACCAATATAGCTTCTAGAGTAAATCTAAAACTACATACGCAACATGTGCCAAAACGGTACTGGAAATATTTAAGCGAGAAAAAAGCAGTCTAGTCATTCCTAAAAAACCAATGCTTATCTCTTATAAATAATTCTTGTTCTTTGAGCACATTTTATGCGCATTGATATGTTCGTTCCAAACTGCTTGATGGTGATAAATTAACCATGCTCAGAAGACAGCCGATTATTGATTATTAAGAATTAACCATTACCTACTATTATCTGAGAACGGATCACTATTTAGACTTATCCCCTACAAAATGATCACTTGAGTTTTTAAATAGTACATTAAAGGTGGTTAAACTTCCATAAATACGTGTAACATATTGTTGTAAATCTATTTTTTCTTGATCATCCAAATTCTTGCTTGCATTTATTTTCTGTTCCATTACTCTAATTCGGTCACGAACCATGACTATTTTATGAAAAAAGGTGTCAATTGGGACTTCTTTATCACTCAAACTAGCATCTCCTGGTTGAAGTAAAAGAGTTCCTCCACGCCATTTATCAGCTATAGGAGTTATAGAACTGGTATCGCTCCATTTTCTTAAAATTGAAATTAAAGAGTTCTCTACCTCAGAAAAACTAATGGTATCTACTTCATCCTCTAAGGCTTCAATTACCTCAAAATCAGCATTAATAGCAATAGTTTCTAATCCGTTTTCTATAAAAGTAACCCAATAATGTTTAGAGGTTACGTTGGTAACTACACCAGACCCATATTCTGCATGTTTTATTCTTGAACCGATTCCTAATAATTGCATATTTCTAAAAATTGAAGTTTTGAAATGCTAATTTATGTTAAGCTTTTCGAATCACAAAAAACTAAATAAAGTCGACTATAAAATTAGCTATCAAAATTGTATTTTTGTAGTTGCAGAAAAAGAAAATGATAAATTACGAAGAGAATATAGAGGTTAAGGGCGCACGCGTGCATAATCTTAAAAATATAGACATTACAATTCCTCGAGAAAAGTTAGTGGTAATTACTGGACTTTCTGGTAGTGGAAAATCATCCTTAGCTTTTGATACTATTTACGCAGAAGGCCAAAGAAGGTATATAGAAACTTTCTCTGCCTATGCACGACAGTTTTTAGGCGGCTTAGAGCGTCCTGATGTTGATAAAATTGACGGCCTATCTCCAGTTATTGCGATTGAACAAAAAACGACTTCTAAATCTCCCCGTTCTACGGTAGGGACCATTACAGAAATTTACGATTTTTTACGTTTGTTATATGCTCGAGCGGGTGATGCTTATAGTTATAACACGGGTGAAAAAATGGTGAGTTATAATGACGACCAAATTCGAGGTTTGATAAAGAAGGATTATGATCAGAAGAAAATTAATATTCTGGCGCCTGTTATTAGATCAAGAAAAGGGCATTATAGAGAATTGTTTGAGCAAATTGCAAAGCAAGGGTTTGTAAAAGTTCGGGTAGATGGTGTTATAGTTGATATTACCAAAGGCATGAAAGTGGATCGTTACAAGGTTCATGATATTGAAATTGTTATAGACCGTCTTAAAGTTATCGATACGGAAGATTTTGATAAACGACTTTCAGAAACCATAAATACGGCAATGTATAGCGGTGAGAATGTGTTGATGGTTTTAGAAGAAGGTGAAAAAGTTGCGCGTTATTTTAGTAGAGATTTAATGTGCCCTACTACGGGCATTTCATATCCAAATCCAGAACCAAATACATTTTCATTCAACTCTCCAAAAGGAATGTGTTCACACTGTAGTGGATTGGGGCATGTGTACCAAGTAAATGAAAAGAAGATATTTCCAAATAAAAAGTTAAGCATTAAAGCGGGCGGTATAGCACCACTCGGAGAGTATAAAAGTTCCTGGGCTTTTAAGCAAATAGATACCATTGGCCAACGTTATAAATTTGATATCAATACGCCAATAGAGAAAATTTCTGACGAAGCCATAAACGTACTTTTAAACGGTACGGTAGAGAGTTTTGATTTAGATTCTAAAACGCTAGGTGTTAAACGTACGTATAAAATTGATTATGAGGGAATTTCAAATTTTATTACGAATCAGTTTAATGAAGCAGATTCTACCTCAATAAAACGTTGGGCAAAAGAGTATATGGACAAAATTACCTGTCCAACATGTGATGGTTCTCGTTTGCGAAAAGAATCATTGAACTTTAAGGTTGATGACAAAAATATTGCACAATTGGCGCATTTAGATATTTTTGAACTGGCTGAATTTTTTAAAAAACTCCCAACTAAGATTGAAGGAAATCAGCTAATAATAGCCGAAGAAATTATAAAAGAGATTAGTACCCGGGTTCAATTTTTATTGGATGTGGGGCTAGATTATTTGTCCTTAAATAGAAGTTCTAAATCACTTTCTGGAGGAGAAGCACAACGTATTCGTTTGGCTACCCAGATAGGATCACAATTGGTAGGTGTACTTTATATTTTAGATGAACCTAGTATTGGTTTACATCAACGTGATAATGAGCGCTTGATAAAATCATTGGAAGCCCTTCGTGATTTAGGGAATTCTGTTATTGTGGTAGAACACGATAAAGATATGATAGAACGAGCAGATCATGTCATTGATATTGGTCCGAAAGCAGGTAAATACGGTGGGGAAATTATATCAGAAGGGAAACCTGAAGATTTAAAGAATTTTGATACCCTTACCGCAGATTATATCTCTGGCAAAAGAAAAATTGAAATTCCAAAAGAGCGTAGAAAAGGGAATGGTAAAAAAATAACCTTAACAGGATGTACAGGAAATAATTTAAAAAATGTTACCGTAACATTTCCGTTAGGAGAGTTAATTGGTGTTACCGGTGTTTCAGGTAGTGGTAAGTCTACCTTAATTAATGAGACCCTCTACCCTATCATGAATGCACATTACTTTAATGGTGTTAAGAAACCAATGCCGTATAAGAAAATTACAGGCTTAGAGCATATTGATAAAGTGATAGACATTAATCAATCGCCAATAGGTAGAACGCCACGATCCAATCCAGCGACATATACAGGTGTATTTAGTGAAATTAGAACCTTATTTACTAAAACTCCTGAAGCGGCTATCCGCGGATATAAACCAGGTAGATTTAGTTTTAATGTAAAGGGTGGCCGTTGTGAAACCTGCCAAGGAGGAGGTTTACGTGTTATTGAAATGAATTTTTTGCCTGATGTTTACGTAGAATGCGAAACCTGTAATGGAAAACGATTTAACAGAGAAACCTTAGAGATTAGGTATAAAGGAAAATCTATTGCAGATGTTCTAGACATGACCATTAATGAAGCTGTAGACTTCTTTGAGTTAATTCCTAAAATATATAGAAAACTTAACACCATCAAGGAGGTTGGTTTAGGGTATATTTCTTTGGGACAACAGTCTACAACACTCTCAGGCGGAGAAGCGCAACGTATTAAATTAGCTACAGAATTATCTAAAAGAGATACTGGTAATACGTTCTATATTCTTGATGAACCTACAACAGGACTTCATTTTGAAGACATAAGAGTGCTTATGGAAGTTTTAGAACGTTTGGTAGATAAAGGGAATACTATTGTTGTTATAGAACACAATATGGATGTGATTAAAATGGCAGATTACATTATAGATATTGGTTACGAAGGTGGTAAAGGTGGCGGAAAATTAGTTGCAAAAGGTACTCCTGAAGAGGTTTGTAAAGATAAAAAGAGTTATACTGCTAAGTTTCTAAGAAAAGAATTAGGTTTGTGAATAGTAAAATAGTTAACAAAAAGATTCTAGTTTAAAGATAATATTAAAGATTATAAATATAAAATGAGAAAAGAACAACATCATAAAGGTTGGAATGAGATAAAAACAAATGACTCATGGGCCTTATTTAAAATCATGGGTGAATTCGTAAACGGATTCGAAAAAATGAGTCAAATCGGACCTTGTGTTTCAATTTTTGGATCGGCAAGGACTAAAGAAGAAGATAAATATTACCAATTAGCTATCGAAGTAGCTAAAAGTATAGCAGAAGCTGGCTATGGTGTTATCACGGGTGGTGGTCCTGGAATTATGGAAGCCGGTAACCGCGGAGCAAATTTAGCAGGAGGAATATCAGTAGGTTTAAATATTGATTTGCCTTTCGAGCAACATGATAATCCCTATATCGATAGTGATAAAAGCTTAGATTTTGATTATTTCTTTGTACGTAAGGTAATGTTCGTAAAGTACAGTCAAGGTTTCGTGGTTATGCCAGGAGGTTTTGGAACATTAGATGAACTTTTTGAAGCAATAACATTGATTCAGACTAACAAAATTGAAAAATTTCCAATTATATTAGTCGGTACCGAATTTTGGACCGGTTTAATGGATTGGATAAAAGGTACTATGCTTACCATGGGTACGATAAGTGCGAAAGATTTAGATTTAATTAAAATTGTAGATACTAAAGAAGAAGTGGTTGATATTATCGACTCTTTCTACAAAGGACATCTTCACAGTCCAAATTTTTAATTGAATATATGCGGGTGAAGAAATCTAATTTCTTAATTGCGATGTTAAATTTTACTGTGTGCTTTTTAGCATGCAGTAAAGTTTCATGTCAGCATTATAATAAAATTACCGCAAAACTAAATGAAGCGCATAAAACGCTAAACATCATTCAAGAATTTAAATTCCACAACAGCTCTAAAGACACTTTGAGTGTCTTATATTTCAATGATTGGGCCAATGCCTATAGCAATAAAGATACTCCGCTGGCAAAACGTTTTGAAGAAGAGTTTAAGAAAAATTTTCATCTAGCTAAGGATGAAGAACGAGGTCATACTAAGATTTATAGTATTATAGACGAAAAATTTTCAATAGTCAACTGGGAACGCACTCCAGAGCATGATATTTTAAAACTTGAATTAAATAAGCCAATTGCACCAGATGATTATGCTACTTTTTCATTGACTTATCAAGTAAAACTTCCTCAAAATAAGTTTACATTATTTGGTTATAATAATAAAGGTGAATATTATCTTAAGGATTGGTATTTAACACCTGCGGTTTATGATGGTTCTTGGCATTTATACTCTAATAAAGATTTAGAAGATTTATATACTGGGATTACAAATACAGATATAATGCTTACGCTTCCTAGTAACCTACTTGTGATTTCTAATTTTGAAAAAGAGAACGAAATTAGAAAAGATAGTTTAAAGGAGGTTAATTTAAGGGGCGATTATAGAAAAAGCTGTAGTTTAATTCTATCTCCTATCTCCTATTTTACTAAGCATATTACAGATTACGCAACTGTTGTTACAGATATCAATGTATCTAAGTTTGACGAAATATCGAGAACGATCGCCATTGATAAAGTTTCAGAATATATATACAAACATCTGGGGAGTTATCCGCATACAGAATTGGTTGTTAGCACTATAGATTATAATAAAGATCCATTATACGGCTTAAATCAGCTTCCATCATTTATTAGGCCTTACGATAACCAATTTCAATTTGAATTGAAATATCTAAAGACGGCATTAAGTAATTTCTTTAATGAAACATTATTTTTAGATCCTAGAAAAGAGCGTTGGGTTACAGATGCTTTGATAAATTATATGATGATTTCTTATGTTGAAGAGAATTATCCAAATCAAACTTTATTAGGAAAGTTATCCAATATATGGGGTTTTAAAAATTTCAATCTTGCTAAGATGGAATTTGCGGAACAGTATCCGATTTTGTATATGTATGCTGCAAGAAAAAATATTGATCAACCTTTAATAACCTCTAATGATTCTTTATTAAAATACAATCAGAAAATTGGTAACAGGTATAAAGCTGGAGCCGGTTTATCATTTCTTGCTAACTATGTAGGAAAAGAAAAAGTAGATGAAAGCATTAAAGATTTCTATGCAAACTACAAGCTTAGACCGGTTTCTTCTCAAGATTTTGAGCGTATTCTCGCTAATAATGTAGATAAAGATATTTCTTGGTTTTTAGATGAATATGTAACAACAAATGAACGTATTGATTTTAAAATTAAAAAAGTACTCAAAGTTGGAGACTCTCTGAGTGTAACCTTAAAAAATAAGAGTGGCACTAATGTGCCAATTTCAATGTTTGGGCTGCAAAAAGATTCTATAGTATCTAAATATTGGTTCACAGGAATAGATAGTACAAAAACATTTCATATACCGCAAAACGGTGAGGATAAGTTGGTCCTCAATTACGATCAAAAAATTCCGGAATTTAATCAAAGAGATAACTGGAAATCTTTAGGTGGGTTTTTATCAAGTAATAAAAAATTAAAATTCCAATTTTTTAAAGATACTGAGGATCCATTCTATAATCAGATTTTCTATGTTCCTACGGTAAGTTTTAATATTTATGATGGTATTACTCCGGCCATGCGTATTTATAATAAAACCTTTTTAGAACGCCCTTTCTTATTCGATATATCTCCTGCATATGCTTTTAAAGAAAAATCACTAGTAGGTTCAGCGGGTTTTAAATATAGAAAATACCATAACAAAACAGGATTCTATCTTTCTAATTATTCATTGAATGGATCTACCTATCATTTTCAAGAGAATTCTCGCTATATATCCGTAACACCTTCCATTAGTTTTGGTTGGCGTCCGGATGACTTCAGGTCTAATAAAAGAGATTACTTAAATATTAGATATATAAATATATATAGATCTATAGCTGAAGGGTTAGAAGAACTAGAAACCCCGCCAGATTATAGTGTTTTAAATGCACGATATGGGAGTTCTAAAAGCGGAATTATTGATTATTATTCCTGGTTTGCTGACGCACAATATGCAGGTAATTTTAGTAAAATAGCCTTCAATTTTGAGTACAGAAAGCTTTTTGCCAATAATATGCAGTTAAATACGCGTTTTTTTGCAGGTAAATTTATTTCAAACACTAGTGATACAGACTTTTATAGTTTTGCATTAGACCGACCTACAGATTATTTATTTGATTATAATTATTTAGGGAGATCAGAATCTTCTGGATTGTATAGTCAGCAAATTGTAATTGCAGAAGGAGGTTTTAAGTCTAAAATAGACAACCCTTTCGCAAATGATTTTCTAGTTACCACCAATACAAGTATTAGTGTATGGCGTTGGATAGAACTGTATGGAGATCTAGGTTTCACTAAAAATAAAAACGAAAATACCCGCTTTGTATATGATTCTGGTGTACGTTTAAATTTAGTTACAGACTATTTTGAACTTTATTTCCCATTATATTCCAATAATGGATGGGAAGTTGCTCAACCAGATTATAGTCAGAAAATACGATTTATAGTAACGTTAAGTCCGAGAACACTTACACGACTTATTACTAGAAAATGGTTCTAATTCTTTATTAAATTCTTAAAATAAGATATTTAAATTACGAATTTGATAAATCAAATATTCAAATAGTACTAAAATTTAAAAATTCTTTAGTATTTGTAATGAATTATTGATTGCAAAATTCAATCTGTTTTGATATTTTTGCGAAAATGAAATCCTAACGATGAAAGTAAATCTGCAAGACAATAACGACATTTCTTTTGAAGACTTTAAGGAACAAATTCTTAATGATTATGAAATCGCTGTATTAAGCAGGGAGTGTAGTTTATTAGGACGCCGAGAAGTACTAACGGGGAAAGCCAAATTTGGAATTTTCGGAGATGGAAAAGAATTACCACAATTAGCAATGGCTCGTTCCTTTAAGAATGGCGATTTTAGAAGTGGCTATTATAGGGATCAAACATTTATGATGGCTCTTGGTCATTTAAATGCAAAACAATTTTTCCATGCTTTATATGCTACTACAGATATAAAGAAAGAACCTATGAGCGCTGGTCGCCAAATGGGAGGGCATTTTGTTACGCCAAGTTTAAATGAAGATGGTACTTGGAAAGATTTAACGGCACAAACAAATAGTAGTGCAGATATTTCACCCACAGCTGGTCAAATGCCTAGATTATTAGGATTAGCGCAAGCATCAAAAATATATAGACACGTAAAAGGTATTGATGCTACTAAGTTTTCCAAAAACGGAAATGAAGTAGCTTGGGGAACAATAGGGAATGCCAGTACTAGTGAAGGACATTTCTTTGAAACTATTAATGCAGCGGGGGTACTACAAGTACCAATGGTGATTAGTGTTTGGGATGATAATTACGGGATATCTGTTCATGCTAGACATCAAACAACCAAAGAAGATATTTCTGAAATTTTAAAAGGTTTTCAAAGAACAGAAAAAGATAAAGGTTACGAGATATTTAAGGTTAATGGTTGGGATTATACCGCATTAATTCATGCTTATGAGAATGCCGCAGATATTGCAAGAGAAGAACATGTTCCTGTTTTAATCCATGTAAAAGAATTAACACAGCCTCAAGGGCACTCTACTTCAGGTTCTCATGAAAGATATAAGAGCGAAGAACGTTTAGAGTGGGAACGCCAAAATGATTGCAACAAACGTTTTAGAGAATGGATTCTTGAGATAGGTATTGCTACAGACGACGAGTTAAAAGTAATAGAAAAGGAGATTCGTAAAAATGTTAGAGTCGCAAAGAAAGAAGCTTGGAATGAGTTTTTAGATTCTCACAGACAAGCTAAGTTAGATTTATTGGTACTGTTAGATAATGTTTCTGCAGGTAGTCCTAATAAAGTATTTATCACGCGAATAAAAAATGATTTAATTGCTATAGACGAACCAATTAAAAAGGATATAGCTTCTAAAGCTCGAAGAGCACTGCGCTACCTTATTGGGGAAGATACGAGTGCTAAAAATGAACTAATTGCTTTTATTGACACCTATTATAAAGAGGTTCAACCAAAATTTAGTTCACATTTATATAGTGAATTACCTAACAATGCCTTAAGTATTGAAGAGGTTAAAGCTGTTTATGATTCGGAAGCCGAAAAAGTAGATGGTAGAATTATATTAAAAGAAAATTTTGATAAGCTGTTTACGAATTACCCTGAAGCATTAATCTTTGGGGAAGATACGGGAGCTATTGGTGATGTAAATCAAGGATTAGAAGGACTCCAAAAGAAATTTGGTGAATTAAGAATTGCAGACACAGGAATTCGTGAAGCAACAATTGTAGGGCAAGGTATCGGGTTGGCATTAAGAGGTTTACGTCCTATTGCTGAAATACAATATTTAGATTATTTATTGTATGGTTTACAAACGTTAAGTGATGATTTAGCAACCCTGCTTTACAGAACTGTTGGAAAGCAAAAAGCACCATTAATCATCAGAACTCGTGGACACCGTTTGGAAGGTATTTGGCATTCCGGCTCACAGATGGGAGGTATTATTAATCTTTTAAGAGGAATGTATATTCTTGTACCTCGTAACATGGTGAAAGCAGCAGGTTTTTATAATACTTTATTGAAGAGTGATGAGCCTGCAATTGTTATTGAAAGTTTAAATGGGTATCGCTTAAAAGAAGACTTACCTAATAACCTAGGTGAAATTTGCACCCCTATAGGTGTTGTAGAAACAGTAAAGGAAGGTAATGATCTTACCGTAGTTTCTTATGGTTCTACCCTTAGAATTGTACTACAAGTTGCTCAAGAGCTTAAAGAAGTAGGTATTGATATTGAAGTGATTGATGCGCAAACGCTGCTTCCTTTTGATATTAGAAAAGACGTTGTAGAAAGTGTTAAAAAAACAAATAGATTACTGGTAGTAGATGAAGATATGCCAGGAGGTTGTTCTGCATATTTAATTCAAGAAATTGTTGAGAATCAAGGAGCTTATGAGTATTTAGATAGTGCTCCACAGACAATAACGGCAAAAGCACATAGACCAGCATACTCAACAGATGGGGATTATTTTTCTAAACCAAATGCAGAAGACATATTTGAAAAAATATATGGCATTATGCATGAAGCTCAACCTAGGAAATTTCTAAAATTAAAATAGAGTTTTATTGATTTTATTGGTATTCTCTTACATAGATTTTGAATTTATTTACAATTGTAAATAAATTCAAAATTATAGTGTCTTTTTAGTGAAATACACAAACAACTCTTTATAATAATGATAAATTAGTATTACTTTTAATTCAAATTATCCCCAATATTACAATGCAAAAAAAACTATTTAATGAAATAGGACTTGCGCTACTTCGCATAGTTCCTTCGGTTATAATGATAACACACGGTATTCCCAAATTCCAAAAATTAATTTCAGGGAATCTAAAATTTCAAGATCCTATTGGCATAGGAGAAGCACCATCTTTATTCTTGGCTGTAATTGCAGAGCTAGTTTGTCCTATACTCATAATTATAGGTTTTAAAACAAGATGGGCAGCACTACCAACAGCAATTACTATGGGCGTTGCTGCTTTTATATCCCACGGTTCAGATGCACTAAAAGAAAAAGAATTAGCACTACTCTACCTTACGTTCTTTGTGGTTATTATGCTAGTTGGTCCAGGAAAATACAGTATCGATAAAAAATAATTACATGATTTTCACAAGAAGTTCTTTCAGTAGATCTTCTTGTGATAAATTTGCGCCTACCCCTTTACCTTTTACATCTAATTCTCGCAAATGCGAAATGATCATACTTACTTTTTTCATTGGGTAGTTCTTAGCTGCAATCTTATATTCTCCTACAAAATAAGGACTTACGCCTAAAACACTAGCCACTGTTTTTGGATTATGGTCTTTCAGACCATGATATTGTAATAACTGAGTAAAGAAACTATTCAATAAAGTAATAGTTAAAATAAAAGGGTTGTCTTTAGGGTTTTGAGCAAAATAATTTAAAATGCGTGTCGCTTTCATTACATTACGTTCTCCTAATGCCTTTTTAAGTTCAAAATTATTATAATCTTTACTAATTCCTATATTTTCTTCTATTGCCTGGGGTGTAATTTCTTCCGTTTTAGGAATAACTAATTTAAGTTTTTCTAATTCATTATTGATTTTACTTAAATCTGTACCTAAAAATTCTACTAAAAGAATTGCCGCTTTAGGGGTTATTCCATAGCCACTACCTGCTAAAACTTTACGTATCCAGTCAGCTACTTGATTTTCATATAATTTCTTACTTTCAAAAAGTACCCCTGCTTTTTGAACCGCTTTATATACTTTTTTTCGTTTATCAAGTTTTGCGTATTTATAGCAAATAACTAAAACTGTGGTTGGCTGTGGGTTTTCTGCATAAGCGGCTAGATTATCTATAGATCTAGATAAATGTTGTGCTTCTTTAACAATAATAACTTGATGTTCTGCCATCATTGGATAGCGCTTAGCATTGCTTATAATATCATCAATCGTTACATCTTTACCATATAAGGTCATTTGATTAAACCCACGTTCTTCCTCAGCAAGAACATTATTCTCAATGTATTCAGAAAGCTTATCAATATAGTAAGCTTCTTCACCCATTAAAAAATAAATAGGTTTTATATTCCTTGCTTTTATATCGCTAACAATCTTTTTTACTTCATCCATTCAGAAATAATCATCAAATTTGTGCCATGCAAGTATTAAATTTTCCTGCTTATGACTTCCGGTTCAAAAATAGCGAAAATAAAGTCTATATTTTTGATGTTGTCCGTAAAAAATTTGTGGTTCTTCAGCCCGAAGAATGGGTTAGACAACACATTGTACATTATATAATATCAGAAAAAAAATACCCTTTAAGCCTTGTTAATGTTGAAAAACAACTGAAAGTTAATGGTTTAGTAAAACGATACGATGTTGTTATTTTTAATTCTGATGGTACTATAAAGGTTTTAATAGAATGTAAAGCTCCAGAAATTAACATTACACAAACTGTTTTTGATCAAATTGCCAGATATAACATGCAACTTAAAGCGGAGTATTTAATGGTGAGCAATGGGTTGTCTCATTTTTACTGCGAAATGGATTTTCAGGAAGAAAAGTATTCTTTTTTGGTTGATATTCCTGAATTTAGCCGTTAATTTGTGAACTTCAAAAATAATCTTAACACTAGTATACTTTTTTTAGTTGTAGCTGTTATTAAATGAAAAATATCCAGCAAATTAGTTTGGACCTTAGTTAATGTCGAAAATTGCAGTTGTTATACTTAATTGGAATGGAGAAGAATTACTCGAACAATTTTTACCTTCTGTTCAGAATTTTTCTAAAGGAGCAGCGATATATGTTGCTGATAATGCTTCTACCGATAATTCTATTTCATTTATTAGGACAAATTATCCTGAAATAAAAATTATACAAAACACAAGTAATGGTGGGTATGCAAAAGGGTATAATGATGCACTTCAATATGTGGATGCTGATATTTTTTGCCTTTTAAATTCTGACGTAGAAGTAACAGAAAATTGGTTAATGCCAATTCAAAATCACTTTAATGAACATCCGGAAGTCGCTATAATCCAACCTAAAATTTTAGATTATAAGCGTAAGGAATATTTTGAATATGCGGGAGCAGCAGGTGGTTTTATAGATCAATTGGGCTATCCTTTTTGTAGAGGAAGAATATTTCAAGCCTTAGAGAAAGATAAAGGTCAATATGATGATGTTAAAGAAATATTTTGGGCTACAGGAGCTTGCTTATTTATAAAGAGTAATGTTTTTAGAGAATTAAAAGGGTTTGATGAGGATTATTTTGCGCACCAGGAAGAAGTAGATTTATGTTGGCGTGCTCATAATCATGGGTATAAAATATTTTATGTAGGAACTTCTAAAATTTATCATTTAGGAGGGTCTACTTTAAGTAATATGAATCCTAAAAAAACTTTTTTGAATTTTAGAAATTCGCTCTATTCTATCACTAAAAATTTACCTAGAAAAAAAGCATTTCCAATTATATTTTTTCGCTTACTTTTAGATGGTGTAGCAGGACTCCGATTTATTTTACAAGGCAAGTTTAGTCACTGTTTTGCTATTTTAAAAGCACATTTAAGCTTTTACATCAACTTTTTCAAAATATTTAAAAAGCGTGAAAAGACTAAATATATGCCAAATTATTATACTGTAAAGTCTATAGTCTGGTCTCATTTCGTATATCATAATAGAAAGTTTAAGAATTTAGTAAAACATTAACGAAAGCGAAATGTTAACGTATCGCTTTTTGTATAATTTTGCTAGGAATTAACAAATTAATTTAAGCATTAATAATTATGAACAAAATCATTTTAGGCTGTTTAGGGGTTACTTTATTATTATCCTCTTGTGTGTCACAAAAAAAATATGCCGATTTAGAGGCAAAAAGTAAAGAGACTCAAGATTTATTAAACTCTGCGACTGTAAAATTAAACACTTGCTTAGAAGAAAAAGCATCTGCTTCATCAAGGTTAAAAACTTTAGAAGATCAAAATGCATTTTTGAAAAGCAATAATCAAGAATTAATCAACAACATGGGTAATTTAACTACCCTATCTTCTAAAGGAGCTCAAAACCTTGAGAAGTCTTTAGAAAGCTTACAAGAAAAAGATTTAACGATCAGAAAATTAAACGATGCAATTACGCGTAGAGATTCTGTAAACTTATCTTTAGTGCAAAGCTTAAAAGGTGTTCTAGGAAATCTTGATGATGAGGATATTCAAATTAGCGTTGAAAAAGGAGTTGTTTTTGTTTCTATTTCTGATAAATTATTATTTAGTAGTGGAAGTTACAATGTAACGAATAGAGCTAAAGAAGTTTTAGGAAAAGTTGCAAAAGTTGTAAATAACAAACCTGATTTTGATTTCATGGTAGAAGGTCATACTGATGATGTACCTTACAATGGTGGAATTTTATTAGACAACTGGGATTTAAGTGCTAAAAGAGCTACTGCTATTGTTCGTATTTTACAAAACGATTACAATGTAGACCCAAAGCGTATGACTGCTGCGGCAAGATCTTCTTATGTTCCTGTATCTACTACAGATAAAGCTAAAAACAGAAGAACTCGTATTGTTGTACTTCCAAAAATTGATCAATTCTATGAAATGATTGAAGAAGGAATGAAAGATCCTGCTATCAATAAATAATAAATTGATATATCATATAAAAGGCGACCAATTGGTCGCCTTTTTTTATACTTACATTTTAATTCTTATTTGTTAGAAAATATCAATAGGACCTTTACCTTCTCTAATTACGATAGGTTCTCCCTCCGATAGATCAATTACTGTAGATGCTTTATTATCACCATAACCACCATCAATAACAATATCTACAAGATTTTGCCATTTTTCAAAAATTAACTCAGGATCTGTGGTATACTCTAAAACTTCATCTTCATCACGTATAGACGTAGATACAATAGGATTCCCTAGGGCCTCTACAATTGCCTTAGCTATAGAATTGTCTGGCACACGAATACCTACGGTCTTTTTCTTTTTAAACTCTTTAGGAAGGTTATTGTTCCCTGGTAAGATAAATGTATAAGGACCTGGTAAAGCTCGTTTTAAAATTTTAAAGGTTGGTGTATCTATCTGGCGTACATAATCAGATAAATTACTTAAATCGGCACATATAAAAGACCAATTTGCCTTATCTAGTTTTATACCTTTAATTCTAGCAATTTTTTCTAGCGCTTTTGTATTGGTAATATCACAACCTAAACCGTATACAGTATCCGTCGGGTAAATTATTAGTCCGCCTTTTTTAAGAACGTTTATTACCTTTTTTATTTCTTTCGGATTCGGATTTTCCGGATATATTTTAATGAACTCAGACATAGTTTTAAAATGATCTTTTAAAGGTACTATTTTTTATTCAAGTGGTGTATAATTAAGGCTTCTGTAATTATGAAACAAAGAGAAAACCCATTAGTTACTACTAATGGGTTTTTTAAATTCTAAAATATATTATGAATATGTTATGGTATGACCAATACTTGTTTCATAGGAAGACGATAAAATAGTATCTACATAAATCCACTCTGAGGTAATTTCAGTTTTTGTAAAAGTAGTCATCATATACCCTCTTTTAGAAGCGTCAAAATAGCGCAAACCATCTATTAATGTAGTTAATGCTTGTTGAAACCCAGTAATGAAAGCGGCATCTGTTGTGCCTAAATAAGTTTCAAAACCAGGAGAACTAATACTAGAAGTAGCAAGCTCTATGCCTACTTCTGTTCCATCTGCTGCGTATAATGTGTTGTTCCAAGCATTATGGGTATCCCCCGCTAAAGTAACTATCTTTTTGCCATTTAATGCCTGATATATTTGTTCTCTGTCTACTGGGTATCCATCCCAAGCATCTAAATTATAAGGAACAGTTGTTAAAACCTTTGTTTTTTCTGCATCTGTTAGGGTAGGATCATTGTTTTGCATTCTTACTTTTATAGTTACAAGTTCAGTGAGTATTTCAGCAAAATTTTCAGAACCAAAAGCGGTAAGCATCGCAATAGGAATATCCATTTGCCCCATTAAAACTTGTTGGCCTAATACTTGCCATTGGTTGGTGTTACTCGTTAACTCACTAAGCAACCACTCTTTTTGTGTAGTACCTAAAATACTTCTTGAAGGATCATTTAAATCGTTCTCTAAAGCTACTGTATTTAAGCCAGTAGCATCAAAGTAATTAGCTAGACTTAACTGTTTATCTCGACCTATAAGACGGGTATCTAACATAATCATATTTACAAGATTCCCAATATTTATAGTTCTGTAAATTATACTGTTATTGTCTTTATCTTGTCTTGAAAAAGGTAAGTATTCACTATATGATTGTAAGGCATTTTGTTTTCTAATTTCAAAACTTCCCTCTGTTGTTTCATCATGGTTTTTAGCACCATTTTTATAGGTGTCATTGGCTATTTCATGATCATCCCAAACACATATAAAAGGTTTTTTCTGATGGGCTAATTGTAGATCGGTATCAGAACGATATTGTTTATACCTGGTTCTATAATCCTCTAATGTAATAATTTCATTTGCAGGTTTATGTTGGCGGTTTAAAGATGCATTTTCTGCTGTTGAACCATAACCACCCGCACCGTATTCATAAAAATAATCACCTAAATGCACAATGATATCAGCATTTGAATTGGCCATAGCATCATAAGTATTAAATAGACCAGCTTGGTAATTAGAACAAGAACATACGGCCAGTTTTACAGAAGAAGCTTCTTCAGGAAGTGTGATTGTTTCTCCAGTAGCAGATAGTGCATTGTCTGCGATATTAGCAAACCTGTAGTAAAGCTTTAAATTTTCATTTAACGCTGTTAATTCAATAGCAATTGTATGGTCTCTTGAGGTTTCTGTTGTAATTTTTCCGCTCCGTAAAATTGAAGAAAAACTTGGGTCTATAGCTACTTCCCAAATAATTTCTGCATCGGCGGAAGCATAGCGGGTCCATAACAATACAGAAGAACTACTTGGATCAAAACTAGCGACTCCTTCATTAAAATTTTTGATTGTAAGTTGTGTGGTATCTAATTCTGATACCGTAAGGTCTTCATCTTTTTTACAGCTTATAAAATTAGGAGCTAAAATAATAGCTCCCGAAGCTAATAAGGTCCTTTCGATAAATTTTCTTCTCGTAGTGTTCTTGGTTGACATAAATAGTAAAATTTTCATCAAAAATGATACTATTATCTCACTCTATGGTTAGTTAAACTTTACGTAATTGTTATCGTACTGTTTAAAGAAAAAATAGAAAAAAGAGATTTGTTGAAGCTAATTTTGGTACAGTTCTAAGGGCAAATTATCTGGGTCTGCAAAGAAGGTAAATTTCTTTCCAGTATGTTCATCTATTTTTATTGCTTCTGTTGGTACACCTTTTATATTTAGTTCTTTTACGGTACCTTCAATATCGTAAACTTCAAAGGCTAAATGCCGCAAACCAGAGGCCTCAGGATAAGAAGGCCTAGATGGCGCTTTAGGAAAAGAAAACAACTCAACACAATAATTTCCATTAATAGCAAGATCTAATTTATAAGAATCTCTTTCTTCTCGGTACACTTCCTGAAGAATTTGTAACCCTAGAATTTCGGAGTAGAAGTGTTTAGATTTTTGATAATCAGAACAGATAATAGCAATATGATGAATTCCTTTAAACATCTTATTTAGAGTTTGGTTGTTTTTACCAATACAGCTTCAGATACTAACTTATTTTCCAATGAGTTACCTAGTGCTTTTATATAGGATGTTTGATTATGGAAATCCAATGCTTTTTGATCTTTCCAGATTTCATAAAAAACAAAGGTACTTTCATCATCAATACCTTGATGTAAATCATACCTTATACAACCATCTTCCTTCAAGGTTTGCACCACTAAATTTTGTAGAATAGCTTTTACATTTTCCTGATGTTCAGGTTTACTTTTAATATGAACACTTAAGTATATTTCCATAACAGTTTATTAGCGTACTTTTAACCAATTATTTCTAGTTTAGCAAAACGGAGAAGCAGTTTTTTAATCCCTGCACCATCAAATTGAATTTCTGCTTTACGGTCATTACCAACACCTTCTATTTTTACAACGGTACCACGACCAAAACGAGTATGATTAATTAAGCTCCCCTCTGCTAAATTAGGATCTACAGTATTTGTATTACCAATAGGTTGTGCTAATTCTGGTTTTAATTTTCTTAATTTTCTAAGCTGATTTTCATTTGGTTTAGCCGTACTTGGTGGAATACCACTGGTAGGTTTAATTTGACGAAGTCTACTTTTATCTACCTCTCCAAATATATCCGTATCAATCATAGATTTATAACGGTATCCAGGATTATCTATAGGGGTTAAATTTTCAATATATTTCTCATCAATTTCTTCTAAAAAGCGACTAGGTTCAGCATCAATTAATTTACCCCAACGGTACCTATTCTGTGTATACGTTAAATAAGCTTGTTTTTCTGCTCTGGTAATGGCAACATAGAACAACCTTCGCTCCTCTTCTAACTCACTACGAGTGCTCATACTCATACCAGAAGGGAATAAATCTTCTTCCATCCCAACAATATATACATGGGGAAATTCTAGTCCTTTTGCCAAGTGAATTGTCATTAATGCCACCCGGTCATCATCACCAGTATCATTATCTAAATCTGTAGCTAGGGCTACATCCTCAAGGAATTCACTAATATTTCCGGTAGCATCTACTACTTCTTTTTGTCCTTCAACAAAATCTTTTATACCATTTAAAAGCTCCTCTATATTGTCCATTCGGGCAATACCTTCGGGGGTACCATCTTTTTTAAACTCTAAGAGAATTCCAGTTTTTTTAGTAACGTGTTCCGATATTTCAAAAGCATTAACAGTTTCATTCATGATTTGAAAACCCTTAATCATGTTGGTGAAATCTACTAACTTTCTTTTGGTACCGGCATTTATTTTTAAGTTTATTCGGTCTAAATTTTCAATTACTTCAAAAATAGATCGTCCATAATGATTAGCCGCTACAGTCAGTTTATCTAAGGTGCTCATACCTATTCCGCGTGCAGGAAAATTTATGACCCGTTTTAATGCTTCTTCATCTTTAGGATTAATTACTAATCGCAAATAATAAAGTACATCTTTAATTTCTTTTCTTTGATAGAATGATAATCCGCCATAGATACGGTAAGGAATATCGCGTTTACGCAAAGCATCTTCTATGGCTCTTGATTGTGAATTGGTACGATAAAGTACCGCAAAACTTCCGTTAGACATTTGGTGTTGCATGCGGTTTTCAAAAATAGAACCTGCAACAAACCTACCTTCTTCGGCATCTGTAGTACTTCTGTGAACTTTTATAGCAGGACCATCATCATTATCTGTCCAAACAACTTTTTCTAGCTGATTTGTATTTTTTGCAATGATAGAATTGGCCGCATTTACAATATTTCGTGTAGAACGATAATTTTGTTCCAAACGGTACATAACTACATTATCATAATCTTTCTGAAAATTTAAAATATTACTAATGTTGGCGCCACGAAATGAATAAATACTTTGAGCATCATCTCCTACCACACAAATATTCTGAAACTTATCTGATAATGCTTTAATAATTAGATACTGAGAATGATTTGTATCTTGGTACTCATCTACCAAAATATACCTAAAACGGTCTTGATATTTGGCTAGAACTTCTGGAAATTTGTTTAGTAACTCATTAGTTCTCAACAATAAATCATCAAAATCCATTGCTCCTGCTTTAAAACATCTATCTACGTAATTTTGATAGATATCTCCCATTCTTGGGCGTTTAGCCATTGCATCTGCCTCTTGTAATTCAGCATCATTAAAATAGGCTCTTACCGTAATAAGGCTATTCTTATAGGAGGATATTCTATTTTGAACTTGTTTGTATTTGTATACATCCTTATCAAGTCCCATTTCTTTGATGATAGAAGCTATTAAACGTTGAGAATCTTGCGTATCATAAATTGTAAAATTGCTGGGATACCCTAATTTATCACCATCATAACGTAATATTCTAGCAAAAACCGAGTGGAAAGTTCCCATCATTAAGTTCTTTGCTTCAGCATTACCTACAATAGCAGCAATCCTAGCTTTCATTTCTCGAGCAGCCTTGTTGGTGAATGTCAATGCCAGAATATTGAATGAGTCTATTCCTAAACTCATTAAATAAGCAATTCGGTACGTTAATACACGTGTTTTTCCCGATCCTGCACCAGCAATAACAATTAACGGTCCATCTTTATGTAAAACTGGTGCTCGTTGAGCATCATTTAATTGATTTATATATTTTTCCAACTGTTTTTTATTTGAATTTT
This sequence comes from Cellulophaga algicola DSM 14237, assembly GCF_000186265.1. Lineage (NCBI taxonomy): Bacteria > Pseudomonadati > Bacteroidota > Flavobacteriia > Flavobacteriales > Flavobacteriaceae > Paracellulophaga > Paracellulophaga algicola. Next base: position 4,326,547 of record NC_014934.1, on the reverse strand, counting down.
TTGGAACCGTGAATTTAACCATAATTGCCAGCATACTAAAATGATGCTTCTAATAATTATAAACAAAAAACGTAAACGATAAAATCATTTTGAATATATTTGAAAAGAAAGGGGTATTATTCTCATAATATGCAACACTTTATTTAATTTACAATGAAATCTATACGTAATTCTTTAATTCTATCTATTATTCTATTAAACTTAAGTTTTGGACAAGAAAAAGCTTCAGGACCAATTATTAAAGATTTTGGAGAAGTTTTTAAAGTAGAAAAGCCTGACTTTAAAGTAGCAACTACTCAAGAATTTAAGGCTGTTTTTGATGTGGGTAATAGCCCTAAAGAACATACTAAGATTAACCCCTATATAGAAACTGGAGCTCGATTTTTAAATATGCATGCTCAAGCGGGAGTTCCTGTAAATCAGCTCAAAGCGGCCTTAGTTATTCATGGTGCTGCTACAAAGGATGTATTAACAGATGCTGCTTATAAAAAAAAATATGGGACTAAAAATCCCAATCTAGAATTAATCAAAGCCTTACTTACTGCAGATGTGCAAGTTATTTTATGCGGACAGTCTGCAAATTCATGGAAAATAGAAAAGACTGAAATGATAAATGGAGTTCAACTTTCTCTATCAGCAATGACTGCTCTTGTGTTATTGCAAAATGATGATTATAGATTAATTAAATTTTAATATATGAACAAACTTGTACTCAAAGGTTTTCTGCTTTTTGGGTTTTGTGCATTTGCTCAAAACGCAGTATCGGAGAAAGATTTTAAATCAGTAGAACAGAAAGTAATAGATTGGCGTAGAGATTTTCATCAATATCCAGAGCTCTCTAATCGGGAGTTTAAAACTGCAGAAAAAATTGCTAAACACTTAATTTCCCTAGGGATAGAAGTGCAAACAGGAGTAGCAAAAACTGGTGTTGTTGGTGTTTTAAAAGGAAATAAGCCAGGAAAAGTTGTTGCTTTAAGAGCAGATATTGATGGTTTACCTGTTACAGAACGTGGTGATTTACCTTTTAAATCTAAAGAAACTGGTGAGTTTCTAGGAGCCGAAATTGGAGTGATGCATGCTTGTGGTCATGATACGCATATTGCAATACTAATGGGCGTGGCAGAAGTTTTATCAAAAAATAAAGACAAGATTAACGGTACCATAAAATTTATTTTTCAACCAGCAGAAGAAGGTCCGCCTCCAGGAGAAGAAGGAGGAGCTGCATTAATGATTAAAGAAGGAGTGTTAACTAATCCTGATGTAGATGCCATTTTTGGTCTGCATATTAATAGTGCTACCCCGGTAGGAGTAATTGGTTATAAACCCGGAGGTACTATGGCAGCTGTAGAGCGTTTTGTTGTTCATGTAAAAGGAAAACAAACACATGGGTCACAACCTTGGGGAGGTGTAGATCCAATTTACATTTCAGCAAAAATTATTGATGGGTATCAATCAATCATCAGTAGAGAATCTAATTTGCTTGTAGAACCTGCTGTAATTACTGTTGGGAAAATAACCTCGGGAGTGCGCTTTAATATAATTCCAGAAAGTGCAGAAATGATTGGAACTGTTCGTACGTTAGATCCCGATATGAAAACTCTAATTGTTCGTCGCATGACAGAAATGACTGAGGGCCTTGCTAAAGCCTATGGCGGATCTGCAACTATAGAATTTCAAAACAATACGGCCATTACTTACAATGATGAACAACTAACTGAAGCAATGGTACCTACATTACAAAAAGTAGCAGGTGTAGCACAAGTACGTTTAATAAAAGCAACTACTGGTGGTGAGGATTTTAGCTTTTTTCAAGAAAAAGTACCTGGATTTTATTTCTTTTTAGGAGGTATGACTCCAGGAAATACAGAAGCATTTCCTCATCATACTCCAGATTTTAAAATAGATGATAGTGGTATGTTTTTAGGGGTTAAAGCACTTACAACATTGAGTTTAGATTATCTAAATAAAAAATAGGAACCCTACTGTAAATTTTTCGAGTTCTCTTTTGATAAAAATTAATTTTGAACTCGATTTTTTTTATAGGTTTGCTATTCTTAATAATTTTATTTGAAAATTTCCGTTTATGATTGATTTTATTGTAAAGATTCCTTGGTATGGTTGGGTTCTATTAGTTATTTTAATTATAGCTATTCGAGACGTTTTTTTCCAAAAAGCGCATACTATTTCGCATAACTTTCCTTTAGTTGGTCATATTAGATATTGGTTAGAAAGTATTGGACCAGAAATGCGTCAATATTTTGTTTCAAATAATAGAGAAGAATTACCCTTTAATCGTATTGAACGTGGGTGGATTTATGCCTCTGCAAAAAAAGAAAATAATTACGAAGGTTTTGGTACCGATAGAGATATTTATGCACACCAATATATCTTTGTGAAAAATCAGATGATGGCATATGAAGTTCCAAAAAACCATCCTAATTTAGAAGATTCAAGTTTTGTTCCTTGTGCTAAAGTAATTGGTGCTTATAATAAACGTAGAAAACCATACAGACCCGCTTCTGTTATTAATGTATCAGCGATGAGTTTTGGCTCACTTTCTGCTGCAGCTGTATCAGCAATGAATAAAGGTGTTGGTTTAGCAGATGCTTATCACAATACGGGTGAAGGTGGACTTTCTCCTTACCACAAACAAGGAGGAGATGTAGTTTTTCATTTTGGAACAGGATATTTTGGTGTCCGCAGTGATGAAGGAAGCTTATCTATAGAAAAGCTAAAAAAATTAGTTGAGGACAATCCATGTATAAAAGCTATTGAAATTAAATTATCTCAAGGAGCTAAACCAGGAAAAGGAGGTGTTTTACCAGGTGCTAAAATAACCCCTGAATTAGCAGAAATTAGAGGTGTAGAAGTGGGTAAAGATGTATTGTCTCCTGCGACACACAAAGCCTTTAAAAATGTACCTGAGTTATTACAATTAATTGAAAAAATTGCAGAAGAAACAGGTTTACCTGTAGGTATAAAAGGAGCTATTGGAAAATTAGACCAATGGGAACAATTGGCAGATATCATGAAAAAAACGGGTAAAGGCCCAGATTTTATTACGGTTGATGGTGGTGAAGGTGGTACTGGTGCTGCTCCTCCTAGTTTTGCAGATCATGTTTCCTTACCATGGGTATATGGATTTTCTAGTGTCTATAAAGTATTTTTAAATAGAGAATTAACAGATAGGATTGTATTTATAGGAAGCGGTAAATTAGGTTTTCCTGCTAAGGCCGCTATGGCTTTTGCTATGGGAGCAGATTGTATTAATGTTGCCCGTGAAGCCATGATGAGCATTGGGTGTATTCAAGCGCAGGTATGCCATACCAATCGTTGCCCTACAGGTATAGCAACACAAAATAAATGGTTGCAAAACGGTATAGATATTCCGTTAAAATCAGAACGTTTGGCTCAGTATTTTAAATCTTTTAGAAAAGAATTTTTAGAAATTACCCATGCTGCTGGGTATGAACATCCATGTCAGTTTCATATGGAAGATATTCAAGTGAATGTAGATGACATTGATTTGAATAGAGATTTAAGATCTACCTATAAATATCAGAAAAATCCTGTTCCTTTTAATGGTGTACAAGAATTATATGATTGCATTCATCTAGGAGGAAAAAAAATAAAGTAATAATTTTTCTATGGCATTTGATTACGGTAAAGACACATTAGGCATAAAAAACCCTTTTAAATTAGAAGGTTTTTTAGAATTAGCACGAGGACTCCTTATCCTAATAATTGGAATTATATTAGTTTTTAATATCTCATCAGATTTAAATTCTGGATTAAAATCTACCGCATGGTTAAAACTTGGGGTTGCTTTGTCTTTTTTATCATGGGGTGTTTATTCCTTAATACGTGGTAGTTTTTATGTGTTTCGTTTTCTGGTCGGTAGAAATGTACCAGGTAATTTAAGCAATGAAAAAGATGATCGGAGAAATATGGCTTACAAGCCAAGTGGACTTGCTGAAATGCTTAAAAAACGATTGAATTTTACTTTTCAAGAGAAAGATAACTTTTTCTCTAGATTTGTGATTACACTTATTCCTAACTTTTTATTTTTACCACCAGCGTATAGAGCTATGGTAGATGGTGTTTCCGTAGCGGTTATTAAATCAATCGTGTCTGTTCTCCTATTTTTATTAGGCCTTTTTACTATTAAAACAGGGATGTTGGATGTACATAATGCAAGTACCATTTTGGAATGGTATGCCTTACTATTATCGCTATATCTTTTAGTGGTTTGGTATAGAAATAGACCTACAAATGCTAGATTAAGTACAAAAAATCCTCGTAGGATTAGTGTAAAGGCAATTATTATCCCCATAGTATTAACAATTATTTTGCCCGTGGTTATGGCAAAATTATCAGAAAGGAGTGTTGATTTTATACCCCTTAATATCCCTATTTTTGGAAGTATATTTACCATACTATTTTTAGGATTATTGACCACTTTTGCGGCTTATTTTTTAGCAAAGACGAGAGTAAATGAAACGGTTCCTAATACAGCAGTTAGTGAATATTTAAACGAGTTACAACTACAGCACCACCCAAGAGATTTGTTTCGCTTTTTCGATTTAGAAATGGCAAACAAAAGGTACAAAGAATTGCCAAATAGAATTTATAGAGAAATGAATCCTATTTTAGAATTTGAAGGAGCACAAAATAAAGGAAATTTTAAAGGAGATTCTATTCAAGAGACACAACCTATATACCGTGAGGTTACAGTAAGTAAAAAAATGGAGCAAGTACGCTTTATTATCGCAGTTGTTGGCCGATTAATGGCAGTTTTAGGATGTGTTGTCATTTTTTTTAACCTGAATAGTTTTGCTAACGATTTTTCTTTTAGAAACTATTTTACTACTTTTTTCTTTGCTTCTATTTTGTTCGTTTTCCAATACTATTGGGTAAGAATTGCTCACATATTTTGGGGAGAAATGCAATTTACATCACATTTGGTGCAATTTACGTCTAACGGTACTTTTAATGAATCAAAAATAGCAACGGGAATGTCTGTGTACGATAGTACTCGAAGTGAGAATACCATTATGCATACAAAATCTACCTCGTGGATTTTTGTCAGTGAAATAGTAACCACTACCCTTGCGGATGTTTCTACCAATAACTTAGAAGGTCTTCGTTATATTTTAGAAATGAATAAAGATGATAATTTCTTAAATGATATTGTTCGTTGTATTAGCGTACATATTGATGATAATAAAGTACTTGCGGGAATCAATTCCAACAGCGATATTGAGAATATATCTAATTTAAATAAATTTAATGAAATTACTAGAGCACCTAATTCTGATACTATTGGAGAATTAAAAAATAATAACCCGGAAAAACTCGAAGAATAATTTAATTTAGCCCTTAAATCTTTTTACAATATGATTAAATATTTTACACTTTTAAGTATCCTTTTTATTAGCGTTACTACATTGCAGGCTCAAAAAAAATCTGATCTATTAATTGAAATTCAGAATTTAAAAGCAGCTAAAGATTCTATTAATAATTTGTATGTAGTCTCTAAAAAAAGAGAAACTGTTAGTAAAACAGAAGCAGATTCTTATAAGACGCAAGTAGATGAGTTATTAGTTACTAATAATTCATTAATGGAAAATATAAATAATTTTACCAAAGCTTCTATTGAAAAATCTGAAAATATTGGTAAAACATTAGAAAGTCTACAAGATAAAGAAGCTAAACTTAAAGTAATTAATGATAAATTTAGTAGTCATGATTCTATAGCATTAGCTATTTTAACAGACTTAAAAAAGAGTTTAGGAGAAAACAGTACTATTAATGTGGCTAATGGAGCTGTTACCATTTCTTTAAACGAAGCAACAAGAAATGGATTAACCTCTAAAAGTGCAGTAGAAAAATCTGCTACAGAAAGTATGTTAACTCAAATCACTAATGTGTTAAAACGATATAAAGATGCTACTATTACAGTAGAAGGGGTAACCAATACGGGGGAGTTTGATGTGGCTTTAAATCTAGCAACAGTACTAGCAAATAAGCTACAAAAACAATATAGTATTAGTAATGCTCGCTTGGTAGCAACAACAAAAGATGGTGGGTTTACAGAGGGTCTAAATATTCGCATCTCACCAAAATTTGATGCATTTTATTTTTTAGTGCGTGAACAAATTAAAGAGAATAATTAAAAATTAATTTGATAAGACAAATTAATAAAATGCGTTACGTATCATTCAAGATAAATTTTTAATTACTTTCGCGCGAAATACATAAACTGTTTTTACAATTATGCAACAACAAGAATTTTTAGAGAAAAATGTTTTCATCGATTTAAAAAATGTAAATGAAAATTTTGAAGCAGATGGGATTCATTATTTTTCAGAAGCTGATTTTGAAACTGTATTACAAAAATGTGAATATTTCGGTATTGGTATCTATACGATAGAAGCGCAATTAAATGGTGCATCTTTTGGTATTTCTAGTCATGAAACACACAACAAAAAAGCTACAGATCCAAAATGGTATAAAAAAACATTTTTCAACTTTAAAAAAGGAGAATCAGGTATGGCATATACTGCAACTTATAAGGTCTCTAATAAACTTTTAGTGAGATAAATTTCATTAAAATACTTTTTTAAATATTACTTCGTTTTAAAATCTATAACCAATTAAAACCACAAGTATTATGAACGGAGAACAGATTCTACAAGCATTCGCTTATTTATTGCCATCAATAGTTACCGGCGTTGTTGCTTTTTACTTTTTTAAAATGCATACAAAAAATGAAGAAGGCCGTAGAAGATATTTGCTACAAAAAGATACTCAAAAACATACATTGCCTATTCGCTTACAGGCGTATGAGCGTATGTCCTTATTTTTAGAACGTATTTCTATACCTAGTTTAGTAGTGAGAGTTGCTCCGTTAACATCTAATAAAAATGATTATGAATTGCTTTTGATACGTACTATTGAAACCGAATTTGATCATAATTTATCGCAACAAATATATCTTACTGATGATTGCTGGAATATTATAAAAGCTGCAAAAAGTGCTACCATTCAATCTATTAGAAAAGCAGCTTTGAGTGCAGAAAATGCAGATAAATTTAGAGAAGATGTATTGAGTGATACGATGGACAAAGCATCGCCATCGGCAACAGCCTTATCCTTTGTAAAGAAAGAAATAAGCAATCTTTGGTAAGCTTTACATCTATTTTTATTTTTCTTTAAATTTTTCTTCGGCATAACTAAATCCTTGCAACCACCATTCTCGCATTAGTTTTTTATTAAAAACAAGCGAGTTTTCGGTAAGCCTGGTTGGCGTGTAATATAAATTTAATTTCACGCCGTTGTGTTTGGCAGCTAACACCCCTTCAGAAACATCGTGGTATTCTATTTGATCTAAAACAAAGCCATAAATACTTAGCATAAGAGAGAACGGATTCTTACCCAATACTTTATTCTGATTTAAGTTTTCTGATTCTAAGATTATCGCGTCTACTTCTGTAGCGCCTCTTCTGATGGCTTCTCGGATAGGAACAACACATCCTAAACCACCATCGCCATATTCATACCCATCGCGTTTTACTAAAGACATAAACGGGATGTAATTACAAGAAATCCAAATCCAATCACAAAACTCCTCGTAGCTAAATTCACTTAGCTCCTTATACTCTACTCTATTTTTAGATAAATTTGAAACGGTAACAATTACTTTTTTGTTTGAATTTTTTATTTGATTAAATTCTTCTAGAGAAAAATTCTTTTTGATGGTTCTACGTAAGGCACCGCTTTCTCCAAAAGTTCTTTTACGTTTTAAAAACTGTAAAAATGTGGTAAAATAGTTAATTGTTACAAATTCACGACCATCTTTTTTCTTTACAATAAACGGATTTAAGCTAAAAATAGAAAGTTGGTTCACATTGGTATAAATATCATAAAGTTTACCAACATTATTTAGCGATAATTGCGGAATTAATAGACTCCCTGTAGAGGTGCCAAGAAATAGATCATACTCCTTTTTTTTAATCTCCATTAGGTATTGGGCAACTCCACCAGCAAAAGCACCTTTACTCCCACCTCCACTTATTACTAATGCTTTCAAATTTTAATATTTTATTAGTTGGTTACTTCTGGTTTTAACGGACTACTTTCTGAACTTTTAAATTTCGCGTAATTAAATCCGCTTTTCCACCAAGCTGCCATTTTAGTTTCGTCAAAAATAAGTGAATTTGTAGTTAAAACAGTGGGAGTATAATAAAAGTTGATGATTGCATTATTATGCTTAGCTACATACTTTCCGATTCTAATATTTTGATGCTCGATACGATCTAACATAAAAGCAAACATATTGGTCAACAATGAGAACACATTTTTAGATGGCATCCGGTTTAAATGTGTCACTTCTGTTTGCAAAATAATAGCATCTACAGTAGTTGCCCCTCTTTTTATGGCTTCTTCAATAGGCACCATGGTTCCTAACCCACCATCAGCATATTCACATCCATTTTTCTTTACTAAGCTCATAAATGGCGTATAGTTACAAGAAATCCATACCCATTCACAAAACTCATCGTATGAAAAATCATTAATAGATTTGTACTCCACTTGATTAAGTGATAAATTAGATACGGTTACTACAATATCTTTTGGACCGTTTTTAAGGATATTGAACTCTTCTAGGGTAATGGTGTTTTTTATAAGTTGCAATAGATTATGACTCTCTCCAAAGGTTTTGCTTCCGCGGTAAAAATTTTTCAGCACATTAAAATGATGTATACCAATACTTTCAACACCATGTTTTTTTTGTATTGAAAAAGGACAATTGCTAAAGATATCACGTTGACTTACAGACGTATAAATTTCTTTGATTTTTTCTATTTTTTTTAGGCCTAAATGAGAAATTAAAAGACTCCCAGTAGACGTTCCCAAAAATAGATCATACTCCTGGTGTGCTTCTTCAATAAGATATTGGGCAACGCCACCAGCAAAAGCCCCTTTACTCCCACCTCCAGAAATTACTAATGCTCTCATACTACTCTAGTTTACTAGTAAGATACAGTTTTTCTTTTTCATTTAATTTAGGCAATAATGCGATAATTCTATTTTTATAGGCTTCATCTTTTAGCAACTCATCACATAATGCTCTTGCAAATTTTTTAAACTGCCAACTATGGTGCATACTGGCATCTGCTAAATCTTCTAAATTGATATCTGTTAATCCAAACGTCTGAAATAGGTATTGAAAAGCTGTCTCTCGTGTTTTAGGATCATATTTAGCATTTGTATAACTCCCTAATTCATCAAAATATTCTTTGGTCTTTAAACTGTTATAATCTTCAGTAACCAAAGCCAATGTTAACCATAACAAGCGTACATTCTTGTCAGAGAAACCTACAATGTCTTTTGTTTGGTCTAAATACGCTTTTCTGTTATCAGGAAAGTTCAAAAAAAGGCGGTACAGAGCATTTTCAACCGTCACATAGCTTTGGTCTTCTAACAATGATTCAAAATTTGCCTGCAACCCTAAAGGAATTTGAACAGTTTTTAATAGTAATGCTTGTCGCAATTCTAATACGTTTGAAGCCAGTATTTCCTCAATTAAATCTTCTGAAAATAATTCAGAATAGTTTAAAACAATTCTTTTCTTAAATGCAATAGAGGTAGATGTCGCATACGCATTTTCAATTAAGGCTAATTGTTCTTTTTGCGGTAATAAAGCATTCACTGCATATTGAAGTTTTATAAAATCAGCAATACTTGAAGAATTTTCTTTTAAATAGGTTAAAGCAGCTTCATTAGAGAATTCTTTTTCTTCTAGCCATACCGTTTCAAAACTGACTAAAGATGTACCACTTGCTGTTTCCATTTCCTGTAGGAATTCTTTAATCGTTACATTCTTAAATTTGTATTTTTCTAAATAGTTCTGAATCCCTTTTTTGAAAGCCTTTGCTCCTATTTCATTTCTAAGAAATACTAAAGCCCAAGCCCCTTTTTCGTAAAACGTTAAGCTACTAGCTTTTGGATCTTTAAGTGATTCTCCTTTGCCATCTATAGTGCTTTTATGTAACATTTCAGCGGTATCAAATAATTTCCAATAGAATTCCTCATCTCCAAAAAGTTCTTTTTCAGATAATAAAGCGTAGTAGGTTGCAAAGCCTTCCTGCAACCAATGGTGATGACCATCAACCTCCGTAACAAGATCTCCAAACCATTGATGCGCTAATTCATGGGCGTTTATATTTACATAATTTTTATCTATAAAAGCAGTAGAATCTATCATGTAGGCATCAGAAAAAATAGTAGTCGTGGTATTTTCCATTCCTGCATATAGAAAATCTTTTACCGGTACTTGTTTGTAATTTTGCCAAGGGAAATCTACGCCAATCTCACCTTCTAAAAAATCAAAAATTTCTTTTGTATATCGGTAGGTAGGCTCTACTTTAGCCTCATCTTCAGGATAGTAATATAGTTCTAGAGGTATACCCGTAGCGCTTTTTAGTACGTTTTTATCATAATTCGCTATAGAAAAAGCTAAAAGATAACTACTCATAGGCTTATCCATATCATAATACCAAGTGGTCGTATTATCTTTATCCTTTTTGGAATCAATTAACTTTCCGTTGGCCACCACTTCATATGCTGAATCAAAGCTGATAGTTAAGTCAAAGACAACCTTTTCATTCATATCATCAAAACTTGGAAGCCAATGACTCGTATATTTCCCTTGACCTTGTGTCCAAACTTGATTATTTGTACTTGTATCGTCCTCCCATCCAATAAAATAAACAGTTTGCTTAGGTTGCGTTTCATAAGAAAGATTCAGTATTTGTGATTTTCCTTTTTTGAATCGCTTTTTGATAATAACATGTTTTTCGTCATTAACATACTTTACTTTTTTACCATTAAGGTTTATGGTTGTAAATTTGATATTTTTTGCGTCTAAAAAAATACTATCAACATCTTTTAAAACCTCAAAAGCATAGGTTACCGTCCCTATGATTTTCTTCTCCTTAGGAAGAATAGAAAGTGAGGCTGTGCCAGAAATAAAATCGACAGATTTCTGCTCTTGAGCACTTAAAGAAATAGAGAATAAACAGATAAAACTTAAAAATAAATACCGCATATTTTAATAAAATTCAAAATCAATACCAAAATAAGCAATTTGGTTTTTGTTCCTTTGTTTCTAAGAAGTATTTTAGTCCTATGAATGCAAATTTTTTACAAACTCCCATTGCTTACTTAAAAGGTGTTGGTCCTAATAGGGCTAGCACCTTGCAATCTGAGCTTGGCATTCAAACCTATCAAGATCTTATAAATCTGTTTCCCCACCGGTACATAGATAAGACACAGTATTATAAGATTAATCTTTTACAACAAAATACTTCTGAAGTTCAGGTAGTTGGAAAAATCACCCATATAAAATCGGTAGCACAAAAAAAAGGGAATCGACTCGTAGCTACCTTTCTAGATGATACCGGTAAAATGGAATTGGTATGGTTTAGGGGGCAAAAATGGATTCGTGAGAATTTAAAGCTCAATGTACCCTATGTGGTTTTTGGAAAAACCAATTTTTACAACGGTACCTTCTCCATGCCGCATCCTGAAATGGAATTGCTTGTGGACCATGAAAAGGGCTTAAAAATTTACATGCAGCCGGTATATCCGTCCACGGAGAAACTGAGTAATAAGGGGATTACGAATAGAGTGCTAAGTAAATTAATTCAGCAGATTTTTGTAGAACTGAATGGGAAATTTACGGAAGCCCTTTCGCCTAAAATTATAGAAGAACTACATTTAATTTCTAAGAGTGAAGCGATGTTTAATATTCACTTCCCTAAGAATCAAGAATTATTAGCCAAAGCACAATTTAGACTAAAATTTGAAGAGCTTTTTTATATTCAACTGCAACTCATCGCTAAGAATATGTTGCATAAAAAGCGTATCAAAGGCTTCCCTTTTGATAAAGTAGGCACCATATTTACTGATTTTTACAACAATCACTTACCTTTTGAACTTACCAACGCACAAAAACGGGTACTGAAAGAAATTAGATCAGACCTAGGGAGCAATGCCCAAATGAATCGCTTATTGCAGGGTGATGTTGGTTCTGGAAAAACAATCGTTGCTTTAATGGCGATGTTGCTAGCGATTGACAATGGATTTCAAGCCTGCTTGATGGCACCTACAGAGATTTTAGCGAATCAGCATTTTGTAGGCATTCAAGAGCTACTAGAAGGTGTTGGCATTACGGTATCACTATTAACAGGTTCTGTAAAAAAATCTGCTCGGAAAGTCATACACGAACAGTTAGAAAGTGGGGAGCTTCAAATTTTGATAGGCACTCATGCCCTGTTGGAGGATAAAGTACAGTATAAAAACTTAGGATTAGCCATTGTAGATGAGCAGCACCGATTCGGTGTTGCACAGCGTTCTAAATTATGGCATAAAAATACGATACCACCACATGTTTTAGTGATGACAGCCACCCCAATACCGAGAACTTTGGCGATGAGTTTGTATGGCGATTTAGATATCTCTGTGATTGATGAATTACCTCCAGGACGAAAACCTATAAAAACGGTACATCGGTATGATTCTAACCGCTTAAAAGTATTTCAGTTTATCCGAGAGGAAATTAAAAAAGGAAGGCAAATTTATGTGGTATATCCACTAATTCAAGAATCTGAGGTATTAGATTATAAAGATTTAATGGATGGTTATGAAAGTATTGTCCGTGATTTTCCTCAGCCTGAATATCAGATTTCTATTGTTCACGGCCAAATGAAACCTGTAGATAAAGAATATGAAATGCAGCGTTTTGTGAAGGGGGAAACACAAATTATGGTAGCCACTACGGTTATAGAAGTGGGCGTTAATGTACCCAATGCTTCGGTAATGATTATAGAAAGTGCGGAACGCTTTGGATTGTCACAACTACACCAATTACGCGGTCGTGTTGGCCGTGGTGCAGATCAGAGTTTTTGTATTTTGATGACGAGTTTTAAACTATCTACAGAAGCAAAAACACGATTAGAAACAATGGTCCGTACCAATGATGGTTTTGAAATCGCCGAGGTCGATTTAAAACTCCGTGGCCCAGGAGATTTAATGGGAACCCAACAAAGTGGTATGTTAAATTTAAAGATAGCAGATATCGTTAGAGACAATGATATTTTAAAAACAGCCCGTTACTATGCGCTACAACTTCTAAAAGACGACCCTACCCTTGCTAAAGATGAGAATGCAGTAATTAATTATACGTATGCACAATTAGTTAGGCATAAGAATATTTGGAAGTATATTAGTTAGCTATTACTGATCCAGAACTATCACTTCCTCCAGCTACTGTAAATATGTCAATATAGTAATTGTAAGTACCTGGTGGTATCAAATCTGTAATTGAATTATTTACATCTCCTTGATCAGCATATACATTCCATGTATCAACACCCAGAATTGTAAATATTAAACTAACTCCTCCCGATCCTGTGCCACCAAAAATATTAATAGTAAAAGATATATTTCCATTATTAATAGTTAGTATTCCTTGTGTTGATGGATTTGCATCGGTGACTATTTGTGAATTACTAAATGTGGCTGTTGGTGTAGCTCCCGTAACATTAATCAAAATTACTTCAGAATCACTAAGAACGGGAGAACCATTATCGGTAACAGTTAAGGTAACCGTATAGGTTCCTACCGTTGTATAACTATGTGTTGGATTTATTAAATTTGAAGTGGTTGTATCTCCAAAATCCCACAAATAAGTTAAATTGTCCCCGTCAGGATCTGATGATGAATCTGCATAAAAATTTTCAACAACTCCTGTAATTGTGGCTGTTGGCCCTGTGGCAACTGCTGTTGGTGCCTGGTTAGTAGGACCTGTTACGGTTACAGTAATTGATCCGCTAGCCATTCCACCATTACCATCACTTATTTGGTATCCAATTTGATCCGTTCCAACAAAATTTATATTTGGGCTATAACTTACCTGATTACCTGACATCGTTGCTGTACCGTTAAGAGGAAAGAGTTCAAGAGTAACCGTAAGCGTATCCCCATCTGGGTCAGAGTCGTTTGCAATAACATTAAATAGATTGTTATTAGTTCCTTTTATGACTGAATAATTATCTGCCACGGCTGTTGGTGCTTGATTGGCAGGAGCATTTACGGTTATTGTTATTGTAACCTCCGAACTTGATAAAGCCGGTGTTCCATTATCGGTAACGGTAAGTGTAACAGTATACGTTCCAACTGTAGTAAAGGTATGAGAAGGATTAGCAGTTGTTGCTGTGGTTCCGTCTCCAAAATTCCAAGCATATGTTAATGTATCTCCAGTGTCTGGATCAGAAGAAGTATCTCCTGTAAATTGCACGTCTAAGGAAGGAACGCCAGAAGTTACATCTGAAGTGGCTATAGCGGTTGGTGTTTGATTGGCAGGAGCATTTACGGTTATTGTTATTGTAACCTCTGAACTAGACAAAGCCGGTGTTCCATCATCGGTAACGGTAAGTGTTACCGTGTACGTTCCTGCGGTTGTAAAGGTATGAGAAGGATTAGCAGTTGTTGCTGTGGTTCCATCTCCAAAATTCCAAGCATAGGTTAATGTATCTCCTGTATCTGGGTCAGTAGAAGTATCTCCTGTAAATTGTACGTCTAAAGAAACTTCTCCAGAAGTGACATCAGAAGTCGCTATTGCCGTTGGTGCTTGATTGGCATCTGTTACTATTATCGTGATCGTATCCGTACTGTTGAGAGCTGGAGTTCTATCATCCGTAACAGTAAGTGTTACCGTGTACGTTCCTGCGGTTGTAAAAGTGTGAGAAGGATTAGCAGTTGTTGCTGTGCTTCCATCTCCAAAATTCCAAGCATACGTTAATACATCTCCAGCATCTGGATCAGTAGAAGTATCTCCTGTAAATTGCACGTCTAAGGAAGGAACGCCAGAAGTTACATCTGAAGTTGCTATTGCTGTTGGAGCTTGATTCGCGGAAGGAACTGTTACATTTACCGTATAAGCTTGTATAGTTTCATCTTGAGCGGTAACCGTATAAATTACAGGATTCGAAAAATCTTGATTTATTTCTGATTCGGGCGAAATACTTGCTCCTGTATGTATAATTACGGGTGCTAAAGCTGTTAAATCAGTTCCTTCAGGAAGTACCACATCGATAGTAGTTCCTGTAATAGTCCCTGCTATTCCATTTACTATAAATGAAGTAATTTCTTTTTCAGTAGAAAGTTCATCAACCACTTCAAAAGTAACGGTAGCTATTAATTCTTGTTCATTACTATCTCTAAGTAAAAACTCAATAGTGGTAATGCCTAATTCATTAGAGATATATTCTAATTGATAGGTTCCTGGTACAATGCTTACAAAATCATTCACCGCAATAGTATTGCTTTCAGGAGCCGCGGTATATAAATTCCCTGAGCCTTCAGAGAACGAATAATTTCTTTGATAGGTTGCTCCTGTTATTGCCGCTTCATTTCCTAAGGTCAGCGTAATACTTTGAGAACTTCCTAGTAGTACTGGCCCCGTAGGTCCTTCGGCTGTCCACGTAACTGGAATATTCGTAATGGTATAGGTAAGGGTAATTTCTTCTGTAAAACCAAAAGTATCTGATGCGGTAAAAGTTACCGAATGATCTCCTATCGAAGTTGGAATATAATCTAATGAAGCAGATAGTGGATTAAAAGAAGCTTTTTCTCCTTCTTGAATTATAGTTCCGTCAACAGCTTCAAAATACCCCGCTCCAGAATTTATTTTATACGAAAAAGAATAACTAAGATCTTCTAATAGTTCCTCAGGAGTAACTATCAAGAAAGTCGCTAATGGATTATTAATAAATCCATCAACCTCATGTTCCTCTGTAATTTCAAATTCTACTTCAGTGTATAAGCCTACTTCTTTGGTACAGGCTATTATTATAGTCAGTATTAAAATGAGAGATATCCCTAAAGTTTTAAAATTTTTCATACCTAATTTATCAAATTAGAGATTAATGCTCGAAATCTCAATTATTCTTCTTTACACTTTATAAATATAAAAAATACCTCATATTCTAACCAGTTTATTATTCCCAGATAAACTTTAAATATCAGTCTTAATGATTTTATTGTTTCTAACTGAAATTCTAAGAGTTTAATATCTTTATTAGAACATCAATAGTAGCTTTAAAAATGTATTATTATTATTATTATTATTATTATTGAGGCATTGCAATATTGCGGTCCATATTGAAACCAATTGCTGGTCCTCCTTGATTATTAAAAATTTCAACAGAGGAAGAACCAAATGAAAGATTAAATGTATCAAAATGATTTCCTTCAAAAGTTACAACACCAGAAGCAGGCATAATGAAAGAATCTGTATCACTTTCTAGAAACATTTCATCTTCTAAGCCATTCCAGCTTGTATTAATATTTGAACTAATCTCTACTATATTAACCCATGCATTGCCTTTGCCCACACCCTGTGTTGTCAAATTTACAGTAACCGTCGATCCAGCAGGTGCAGTATAAACACCCGTTGTTGGATCAAATGTAACTGAGGGTGCCGGTTGTGGTTTAACAATTACATCCACTTCAGCAAAATTTTGACTACCTAAATTATCAGTTGCTGTAAGTCTAAATGTATAGGTGCCTGCAATCAAACCCGTTATTGAAGTTGATTCAGCAGAAGGTGTTACAATTGTAGCTATACCTCCACTTATTTTAGTCCAAGCGTAAGTTGATATTCCGTCTGCATCAGTAGCAGATCCTACCAACATCACAGAATTTGTTGGTAGTGTAATTGTTTGATTTGAACCAGCATTAACAGTTGGTAAAGTTATTGGTGCAGGATTAACAATAACTTCTACTTCTGCGAAGTTTTCACTTCCTAAATTATCGGTTGCTGTAAGTCTAAAGATATAAGCACCTGCAACCAAACTCGTTATTGAAGTTGATGCATCAGAAGGTGTTACAATTGTAGCTATACCTCCATTTATTTTAGTCCAAGCGTAAGTTGATATTCCATCTGCATCAGTAGCAGATCCTGCCAACATCACTGAGTTTGTTGGTAATGTAATTGTTTGATTTGAACCAGCATTAACGGTTGGTAAAGTTATAGGCGCAGGATTAACAATAACTTCTACTTCTGCGAAGTTTTCACTTCCTAAATTATCGGTTGCTGTAAGTCTAAAGATATAAGTCCCTTCCAGCAAACCTGTAACTAAAGTTGACGCTGCAGTTGGCGTAACAATTGTAGATCCGCCTCCACTTATCTTAGTCCATGTGTAAGTAGCTATTCCATCCGAATCGGTAGCAGATCCTGTTAACGTGACTGAGTTTGTAGGTAATGTAATTATCTGATTTATACCAACTGTAACATTTGGTAATGTTACAGTAATAGCCTCCACGGTTATGTTTGACGTAGCTGTTTTATTTCCATCATCTGTAGTTACCGTAATAATTGCTGTTCCAACTCCAACTCCAGTTACTACGCCGCTTGCATCAACAATTGCTACAGTTATATCATCTGAACTCCAAGTTACATCTTTATCAGTAGCATTTGCAGGTAAAATAATTTCGTTTAACATTGTTGTATTTCCTTCTGTTATCATTATCGATAATGGATCAACACTAACACTTGTTACGGGAATAGGAGGAGTATTTACAGTAATTAAAGAATTGGCGAAAAAATTACCATCTTCAGTAGTAATTGTAATAATAGCGGATCCCACACCTACTCCTGTCACCAGGCCTGTGGCATTCACTGTTGCTAAGGATGTGTTACTAGAAGACCAAGTCACATTTTGATTCGTTGCATTAGTAGGAGCAATAGTTCCTGTTAATGTAGTGGTACTTCCATTTGTAATGGTTATCGCTGTTGGAGAAATAGAAACACTAGTTACAGCTATAGAATCATCTTCTACAGTTACTAAAGAAGTAGCTGTAAATCCGCCATCTTGAGTGGTTACCGTAATTTTGGCTTCTCCAACACCTACGCTAGTAACTACTCCGCTAGTATTCACAGTAGCCACACTAGTATTATCAGAACTCCAAGTTACATTTTGGTTCGTTGCATTAGCAGGAGCAATAGTTCCTGTTAATGTTGTGGTACTTCCATTTGTAATGGTGATTGATGTTGGAGAAATAGAAACACTTGTCACAGCTATAGCAGCAGCTTCTACAGTTACTAAAGAAGTTGCTGTAAATCCACCATCTTCAGTGGTTACTGTAATTTTGGCTTCTCCTACTCCTACACTAGTTACTAATCCACTAGCATTGACAGTAGCCACGCTAGTATTATCCGAACTCCATGTTACATTTTGATTCGTTGCATTAGCAGGAGCAATAGTTTCCGTTAATGTTGTGGTGCTTCCATTCGTAATGGTTATCGCTGTTGGATCAACCGTTATTCCCGTAACAGCAAAGGTTGCCGTTTGAACGGTTATAGCCGAAGTAGCTGTAAATCCGCCATCTTCCGTGGTTACTGTAATTTTGGCTTCTCCAACACCTACACTAGTTACTAATCCACTAGTATTGACAGTAGCCACACTAGTATTATCAGAACTCCAAGTTACATTTTGATTCGTTGCATTAGCAGGAGCAATAGTTTCATTTAATGTTGTGGTACTTCCATTGGTAATGGTGATCGCTGTTGGATCAACCGTTATTCCCGTAACAGCAAAAGTTGCCGCTTGAACGGTTATGGTAGAGGTTGCCGTAAATCCTCCATCTTCAGTGGTTACTGTGATTGTTGCAGTTCCTATTGCATTTCCTGTTACTACACCCGTAGCACTCACGGATGCAATAGCATCATCACTAGAGCTCCATGTCACATTTTGATTGGTAGCATTAGCAGGAGCAATAGTTTCATTTAATGTTGTGGTACTTCCATTCGTAATGGTTATCGCTGTTGGATCAACCGTTATTCCCGTAACAGCAAAAGTTGCCGCTTGAACGGTTATGGTAGAGGTTGCCGTAAATCCTCCATCTTCCGTAGCTACTGTGATTGTTGCAGTTCCTATGGCGTTTCCTGTTACTACACCCGTAGCACTCACGGATGCAATAGCATCATCACTAGAAGACCATGTTACATTTTGATTCGTTGCATTAGCAGGAGCGATAGTTTCATTTAATGTTGTGGTACTGCCATTCGTAATGGTTATCGCTGTTGGATCAACCGTTATGCCTGTTACAGCAAAAGTTGCCGCTTGAACGGTTATGGTAGAGGTTGCTGTAAAGTCGCCATCTTCCGAAGTTACTGTAATAGTTGCAGTTCCTATGGCATTTCCTGTTACCACACCCGTAGCACTTACGGATGCAATAGCATCATCACTAGAGCTCCATGTTACATTTTGATTCGTTGCATTAGCAGGAGCAATAGTTTCATTTAATGTTGTGGTACTTCCATTCGTGATGGTTATCGCTGTTGGATCAACCGTTATTCCCGTAACAGCAAAGGTTGCCGCTTGAACGGTTATAGCCGAAGTAGCTGTAAATCCGCCATCTTCCGTAGTTACTGTAATAGTTGCAGTTCCTATTGCATTTCCTGTTACTATACCCGTAGCACTTACGGATGCGATAGCATCATCACTAGAGCTCCATGTTACATTTTGATTGGTAGCATTTGTAGGAGTAGTTGCAGCACTTAAATTTTCTGTTTCCCCTATATTAATAGTTACAGGATTTGGAGCTATCGCTACACTAGCTACAGAAATATTACTACTACAATTCACAGTATAAGCTTGTATGGTTTCATCTTGAGCGGTAACGGTATAAATTACAGGATTCGAAAAATCTTGATTTATTTCTGATTCAGGCGAAATACTTGCTCCAGTATGTATAATTATAGGAGCTAAGGCTGTTAAATCAGTTCCTTCAGGAAGTACCACATCGATAGTAGTTCCTGTGATAGTCCCTGCTATTCCATTTACTATAAATGAAGTAATTTCTTTTTCAGTAGAAAGTTTATCAACCACTTCAAAACTAACGGTAGCTATTAATTCTTGTTCGTTACTATCTCTTAATAAGAACTCAATCGTTGTAACCCCTAATTCATTAGAGATATATTCTAATTGATAGGTTCCTGGTGCAATGCTTACAAAATCATTCACCGCAATAGTATTGCTTTCAGGAGCCGCGGTATATAAATTCCCTGAGCCTTCAGAGAACGAATAATTTCTTTGGTAGGTTGCTCCTGTTATTGCCGCTTCATTTCCTAAGGTCACTGTAATACTTTGAGAACTTCCTAGTAGTACTGGCCCCGTAGGTCCTTCGGCTGTCCACGTAACTGGAATATTCGTAATGGTATAGGTAAGGGTAATTTCTTCTGTAAAACCAAAAGTATCTGATGCGGTAAAAGTTACCGAATGATCTCCTATCGAAGTTGGAATATAATCTAATGAAGCAGAAAGTGGATTAAAAGAAACTTTTTCTCCTTCTTGAATTATAGTTCCGTCAACAGCTTCAAAATACCCCGCTCCAGAATTTATTTTATACGAAAAAGAATAACTAAGATCTTCTAATAATTCCTCAGGAGTCACCGTCAAGAAAGTCGCTAATGGATTATTAATAAATCCATCAACCTCATGTTCCTCTGTAATTTCAAATTCTACTTCTGTGTATAAGCCTACCTCTTTGGTACAGGCTATGATTAAAGCTAGTAGAGCAATTGAGGCTAGTATATATTTAGTTGTGATTTTCATATAATATACTTATCGTGGAATAGTAATATTCAAATTTATGGACAAGCTGCAAATCCAGTATTAATTAAAAAACTAACTGTTTTCGTTTGATCTGGTAATACAAGGTTTGTAGAGACTATAAATTCAAATTCTATATCGTTACATTCAGTAAAAGGTCCCTGAAGTATACCAGATGTAGTTCCCGAATTAACAATAAAACTACTGCCGACAATATGATCTTGATTATCATACTCAATAAAAGTAATATTAGCGAGACCAGATCTATCTTCATAACGCATAGTAAATTCTATTCCCTGTGCTATTGCCGCGGCATTTGGTATTATTCTAAAAGTTATATCTTGCGTAAAAGTCGTTACTGGATCAGGAATTGGGTCAATACTAAATGTATAGCCAGGCTCTTGAACCGGTTCCAAAACTATTTCTACGGTATCAAATCCAGTACCTCCTAGGTCATCTGTAACAGTTAATACAACATCATATGGCCCTGGATCATCAAAAGTATGTGATGTAGCAGTTGGACTTGTATTATTTATTATATTTCCTGTCGATCCAATATCACCAAAATTCCATTCATAATTTTCAATGGTTCCGTCAGTATCATTAGAACTTGCTACATTAAAAGTTACCGTTCTAGGGTAATCTGTTGTTGGAATCAAAATTCTATCTGTTATTTCTACAGTAGGGTTTTGATTTGGCACTACATTAATATCTATGGTAGCCATTGTAGTAGCTCCATCTTCATCTTCAATCGTATAG
Organism: Cellulophaga algicola DSM 14237; assembly: GCF_000186265.1. Taxonomy (NCBI): domain Bacteria; kingdom Pseudomonadati; phylum Bacteroidota; class Flavobacteriia; order Flavobacteriales; family Flavobacteriaceae; genus Paracellulophaga; species Paracellulophaga algicola. Next base: position 4,305,104 of record NC_014934.1, on the reverse strand, counting down.
TCAAATCTATCATTCCCAGTAGTCGCGTTATAAAGTATAGATTGCCCTCCAGGAGCAATTGTTGCGCTACCATTTATAGGTGTATCTACCGCTATAATAGTTAAAACGGTTCCATCAGCATCACTATCATTATTAAGAACATCTAATGTATTATTTGAGGAATTTTCAATTACTGTAAATATATCCGCCTGGGCTATTGGCGCTTCGTTAACAGGAGCTGCTAAATTCACCGTAACCGTATAGACTTGAGTACTTCCATCAGCAGCAGTAACCGTATAACCCACAGAACTAGAAAAGTCTTGTGCTACTCCAGAAGCAGGATCGATTGTGTTCCCTTCATGCACTATATTAGGACTTAATGCGGTAACATCTGTTCCTGCAGGAAGTGTAATGGTAAATGCTGTTGCAGGATCGTTCACCGTTTCTCCATCCATAGTAAATGAGGTAATGTCTTTATCACTGCTAAGAGCTGGTGCTAAACTCACCGTAACGGTATACGTTTTAGTAGTCCCATCTGCTGCGGTAACAGTATATTCTACAGGACTTGTAAAGTTTTGTGCTACAGCCGAAGCAGGATTTACAGAAGCACCAGTATGGGTTAAAGTAGGGCTTAATGCTGTAACATCCGTTCCTGCGGGAAGCGTAATCGTAAATGCTGATACAGGATTATTCACGACTTCTCCATCAATTGTAAAAGTAGTAATGTTTTTCTCATCACTAAGGGCTAGGGCTAAACTGACTGTAACTGTATACACTTGTGTAGTGCCATCAGCAGCAGTAACCGTATACTCAACAGGACTTGTAAAATTTTGGATTACTCCCGAATCGGGATTGATTGAGCTTCCTTCATGCATTATAGTAGGACTTAATGTGGTAACATCTGTTCCTGCAGGGAGGGTAATTGTAAATGCTGTTACAGGATTGTTCACCACTACTCCGTCAATAGTAAATGTGGTGATATCTTTATCACTACTAAGAGTTGGAGCTAAACTTACTGTAACGGTATACACTTGAGTAGTTCCATCAGCAGCGGTAACCGTATACTCAACAGGACTTGTAAAATCTTTGGCTACACCTGATGCAGGATTGATTGAGATCCCTTCATGCACTATAGTGGGACTTAATGCGGTAACATCTGTTCCTGCTGGTAAGGTTACGGAAATATTGGTTCCTGTAATAATTCCATCAACTCCATCAATTGCAAAATCAGTGATATCTTTGGCTTCATTTCCTTCGACAGTTAACGTAACAGTATATTCTTGTATCGTTTGATCTTGAGCCGTAACAGTATAACTTACTGGATTCGTAAAGTCTTGACTTGTTTCTGATTCTGGTGAGATACTTGCTCCTGTATGAATAATAACTGGTGACAATGTAGTTAAGTCAGTTCCTTCAGGAAGTTCTATAGTAATATCCGTTCCAACTATGGTACCTTCTACTCCATTTACTATAAATGAAGTAATTTCTTTTACGGTAGAAAGCTCATTAACCACTTCAAAACTTATGGTTTGAACTATTTCTTGTCCGTTTGAATCTTTCAATAAAAACTCTAAAGTTGTTTGTCCTAATTCTGTAGCTACATAGGTTAAGGCATACGTTCCAGGTGTAATACTAACAAATTCATTCAAAATTTCACTCGTTCCACTAGGAGAAGATGTTATTGTACCTGTTCCTTGAGTAAAAGAATAATTTCGTTCATACGTAACTCCTGCGCCTGTAGTTTCACTTCCTAAAGTAACCGTAATATCTTGTGAGCTACCTAAAAGTACTTGGCCTGTGGGTCCTGTGGCCGTCCAAGAAACAGGAACATCACTAATAACATAAGATGCAGTAACCTGCTCCTGAAAGCCAAAAGTATCTTCAGCGGTAAAAGTAATTGAGTGATCGCCTATTTTTGTGGCAATATAATTTAGTGAGGCTGATAATGGATTCAAACCTATTTTATCTCCTTGTGCAATAGTAGCCCCGGATTCATCTTGAAAATACCCTTCACCTGTATTAATTTTATAAGAATAGGAATAAGAATACCCTTCCACGAGTTCCTCTGGCGTAACCGTAATAGAAGTAGCTAGCGGTGTATTAATAAAGCCATCTGCCACATGAGTTTCTGAAATTTCAAATTCCACTTCAGTATAAAGTCCAACGTCTTTGGTACAGGCTATGATTAAAGCTAGTATTGCTAAAAATCCGAATGTATATTTGTAGGTTTTTTTCATGGGTGTTTATATTATTTCAATATTTAAATTATTGAAAAGGATGGTTTATATTTAGGTTGATACGCTGTAAAATAATTATGGACACAAACCATCACAATAGGTGAAAAATAAAGTTCTAGTTTTTTCAATTCCGCTAATCATTTCAATAACCCTAAATGTAACAGTAACTTCATTGTTAAATAATAAATCTGTAAAGGGTCCTATAACAGGAGTCGTAGTCATAGGAATATTAATAACTTCTCTATAGGTTGATCCATTTATCTTTAAGGTTGCTTTTCCTGTTTCCATGGTCATAATATAATTTCCTCCATCTAAAGCAGCATTAGGATTTATACTAAAATATAATTCAATTGGACCTCCTTTTGTATGACCATCTATAGGTTGTGGTTGGTAAGTGTTAGCTGTAAAAGTAAAATCTGGCGCTAATGGTTCTTCTAGAGTAATTCGAACAGTATCAGACCCTGTAGCTCCGAGATTATCAGTGACTGTTAAAACGATATTATAGGTGCCAGCACTATTGAAAGTATGTGAGGTAGCGTTTGAATCTGTATTGTTTATTATATTTCCTGTAGAACTAGGATCACCAAAATTCCATTCATAATTTTCAATGGTTCCATCAGTGTCATTTGAATTAGCCACCGCAAAACTTATCGTTTTAGGAAAATTCCCATTAGGTATTAAAATTAAATCGTCAATTTCTACTGTAGGATTTTCATTTGGAACTACATTAACATCAATGGTACCCATAGTAGTAGCTCCATCTTCATCTTCAATGGTATAGTCAAATCTATCATTTCCTGTGGTAGCCGTATATAATATTGATTGTCCTCCAGGTGCAATCGTTGCGCTACCATTTATAGGTGTTTCTAGAGCTACAATAGTTAAAACAGTTCCATCAGGATCACTATCATTATCAAGAACATCTAATGTGTTATTTGGAGAATTTTCTATTACTGTAAAGTTGTCATCAATAGCTACAGGATCTATGTTAACAGCAGCTGAAATAATAGCCGTAACAGTATATGTTTTAGTCGTAGTATCTGCTGCGGTAACAGTGTATTCTACAGGATTTGTAAAATCTTGAGCTACTCCTGTATTTGGATTTACTGTATTTCCATTATCATTTATAGCAGGCGTTAAACTGCTTACATCTGTTCCTGCAGGAAGTGTCACCGTAATTGTTGTTCCGGAAATAACACCAGCAACTCCATCAATACTAAATGATGTAATATCCTTCGTATCACTAAGGGTAGGCATAATAACCGTTACCGAGTATTCTTGAGTATCTAAGTTAGCAGCTGTCACCGTATAAGTAATCGGGTTTGTAAAATCTTGAGCTATTCCAGTATCTGGATTTACCGTATTACCAGTATGAATTATAGCAGGCGTTAGACTACTTACATCTGTTCCTGCAGGAAGTGTTACGGTAATTGTTGTTCCTGAAATGACGCCAGCAACTCCATCAATACTAAATGATGTAATGTTATTATCACTACTAAGAGCTGGGGCTAAACTCACCGTAACAGTATACACTTTAGTAGTTCCATCTGCTGCGGTAACGGTATACTCCACAGGGCTTGTAAAGTCTTGCGCTACTCCAGAAGTAGGGTTTACAGAAGCACCAGTATGAGTTACCGTAGAACTTAATGAGGTAACATCTGTTCCTGCTGGTAAGGTTACGGAAATATTGGTTCCTGTAATAATTCCATCAACACCATCAATTGCAAAATCAGTGATATCTTTGGCTTCATTTCCTTCGACAGTTAAAGTAACGGTATATTCTTGTATCGTTTGATCTTGAGCAGCAACGGTATAGATTACAGGATTCGAAAAATCTTGACTTGTTTCTGATTCTGGCGAAATACTTGCTCCTGTGTGTGTAATTACTGGTGCTAAGGCTGTTACATCTGTTCCTTCTGGAAGAACAACATCGATGGTAGTTCCACTAATAGTACCTACTACTCCGTTTACTATAAAGGAAGTAATTTCTTTTTCTGTAGAAAGTTCATCTACAACTTCAAAACTTACGGTTTGGACTATTTCTTGTCCGTTTGAATCTTTCAATAAAAACTCTAGCGTGGTCTGCCCTAATTCGGTAGATACATATTCTAAAGCATATGCCCCTGGTGTAATACTAACAAATTCATTTAAAGTTTCGCTTGTTCCTCTTGGAGAAGAAGTTATTGTACCTGTTCCTTCTGTAAAGGAATAATTCCGTTCATACGTAACTCCTGTTGCAGTAGTTTCATTCCCTAAAGTAACAGAGATATCTTGTGATGTACCTAATAAAACTTGTCCCGTAGGTCCTGTAGCAGTCCAAGAAACAGGAACATCACTGATAGTGTAAGATGCAGTAACCTGCTCCTGAAAACCAAAAGTATCTTCTGCGGTAAAAGTGATGGAGTGATCTCCTATTTTTGTAGCAATATAATTTAATGTCGCTGATAATGGATTCAAACCAATCTTATCTCCTTCGGGAATAGTATTTCCCGTTTCATCTTGAAAATATCCCTCGCCTGTATTAATCTTATACGAAAAGGAATACGAATATCCTTCCACTAGTTCTTCTGGTGTAACGGTAATAGAAGTCGCTAGCGGTGTATTGATAAAACCATTTGCCACATGAGTTTCTGAAATTTCAAATTCTACTTCAGTGTATAGTCCCACTTCTTTGGTACACGCAATGATGACTGCTAAAATAGCAATTAAACCTAATATATATTTAGTTGTGATTTTCATTTTTTTTTTTAATCTTGTGGCATCGAAAGGCCCATTGCCAGAGAGAAATACATCGTAGGTCCTTCATTATTATTAATAGTTACATATGATTCTGAACTACCTAATATCTCTAAATGATTACCAGTAAAAAAAACAACACCCGATAAGGGCATAATAAAATCTCCTTCCTCAATTTCAACAAAAGCCTCACCTTCGTTTTCGTTCCAAGCTGTATTAAGAGATAAAGTATGTACGTCTACACTAGCGTTACCCTTTTCCGAACCTTCCGAATATAAAATAACAGTAACTATAGAACCTGCAGGAGCAGTATATTCTCCTGTGGCAAGATCAAACGTGACTGAAGTTATGGGTTGTGGATTGACAATCACTTCCACTTCAGCGAAGTTTTCGCTACCTAAATTATCAGTTGCCGTAAGCCTAAAGGTGTAAGTGCCTTCCAATAAATCGTTTACAGAAGTTGTCGCTGCAGTTGGTGTAACAATTGTAGCTGCACCTCCACTTGTTTTAGTCCAAGAATAATTTGATATTCCGTCTGCATCAGTAGCAGATCCTGCCAATATCACTGAGTTTGCTGGTAACGTAATTATTTGATTAGCACCAGCATTAACTGTTGGTAAAATTATTGACTGAGGAGAAACAATAACTGTTCTTGTTACTTCCGTAGCATCATTACCTGCCGCATCTGTAACATTGTAAGTAACTGTATAAGTACCTGCAACATTAGGGTCGACAGGATCAATAACATTGATTCCACTGGTAATATCGCCATCTATATCATCTAAAGCAGTAGCACCTGCATCACTGTATGTATCTCCGACTGTCAAGGAAATAGACGCAGGTCCGTTTCTGGTAATTACAGGAGCGGTTGTGTCTGGAGCAGGAGAAACAATAACTGTTCTTGTCACTTCTGTAGCATCATTACCTGCTGCATCAGAAACATTATAAGTTACTGTATAAGTGCCTGCTATATTAGGATCTACAAGATCAACACTTGAGATGTCACCTGTGATATCGCCATCTATATCATCTAAAGCAGTAGCACCTGCATCACTGTATGTATCTCCGACTGTCAAGGAAATAGACGCAGGTCCGTTTCTGGTAATTATTGGAGCGGTTGTGTCTGGAGCATCAGAAACTATAACTGTTCTCGTAACTTCCGTAGCTTCATTACCTGCTGCATCCGTTACATTATAAGTAACTGTATAAGTGCCAGCTACATTAGTATCTACTAGATCAACAATTGAAATATCACTTGTGATATCTCCATCAACATCATCATTTGCGGTAGCTCCTTGATCGGTATACGTATCTCCAACTGTTATGGTAATATCATCGCCTATTAAAATAATTACAGGTTTAGTACTATCTTCTTCTTGACTAGTAATTGTCACTGTTCTAGTCACTGGTACGGCATCGTTCCCAGCTGCATCTGTTACATTATACGTTAGGATATAGGTGTCAGGAACACTTGTATCTACAGGGTTAACAATAACAATATTATTGGTAATATCACCATCCAAATTGTCCGTAGCTGTAGCTCCTTGATCGGTATATGTTTCACCTACCGCTAAAGAAATATCACCTCCAATTAAAGTAATTACTGGAGCAGTAGTATCAAGTTCATCAACCACCTCAAAGCTTACCGTTTGGACAATTTCTTGTCCGTTTGAATCTCTTAACAAAAATTCTAAAGTTGTTTGTCCTATTTCGGTAGCTACATAGGTTAGTGTAAACGTACCTGGAGTAATGCTAACAAATTCATTTAAAGTCTCACTTGGTTCACTTGGAGAAGAAGTTATAGTACCTGTTCCCCGTGTAAAGGAATAATTACGTTCATAGGTAACTCCTGTAGCTGTAGTTTCACCTAAAATAACTGTAATATCTTGTGAGCTACCTAAAAGTACTTGTCCTGAAGGTCCTGTGGCCGTCCAAGTTACAGGAACATCACTGATAGTGTAAGATGCAGTAACCTGCTCCTGAAAACCAAAAGTATCTTCAGCCGTAAAAGTGATGGAGTGATCTCCTATTTTTGTGGCTATATAGTTTAATGCCGTTGATAATGGACTCAAACCAATCTTATCTCCTTCGGGAATAGTAGTTCCCGCTTCATCTTGAAAATATCCTTCGCCTGAATTAATTTTATAGGAATACGAATAGGAATATCCTTCTACCAGTTCTTCTGGCGTAACGGTTATTGAAGTCGCTAAAGGTGTATTTATGAATCCGTCTGCTTCGTGCGTTTCGCTAATTTCAAATTCTACTTCTGTATAGAGTCCCACTTCTTTTGTACATGCAATGATGACTGCTAATGATACTAAAAATGTAAAAATATACCTGTAGTTTAACTTCATAAATTGGATTTACCTAAAAAAGTAGTAACGGATTCCTATTCCGGTAAAGTTTGTAAACTGACCAAAATCACTATTCATATGGTAGAACTCTGAAGTTTTAGCTACCACAGACAATCGGTTGCTAATAATAACATCTATTTCTGCTCCTACTGTTGCTCCGTAGATTAACTTACTTTGTCCATCTAAAAAAACAATATTTGAAAACGCATTATTTCCTCCATTAACTAATTCATAACCAGTTAATAATCCCGCACCAATGCTTAGTACTTTATATCTTCTTGCAGTAGCATAAAGTGTTGTAAAATACGAATAGGAAACGGTATAACTTGAATACGGAATAGAGACCTCTCCTGACGTATAACTTGATAACGAAACATCTAATGCTATCTGCGTAAAGGAGTATTCATCTAAATTTGTATTAAAGGTCATTTCGCCTCCATATCCTTCTCCAAACTTCCCGATTGTACCCATTACGGAATTAGAAAAAGCCTGTGCGTGAATAAAATTTGATACTAATAATATAACTAGCAATAAAAAATATTTCATTTAGATAATAAGTTTAAATATTTGTAATCTAAGGGAAGAAGTACGAATCTAGAACTATCAATTTCGTCTAGAACAATTTCTAAAATTTGATTTGTTTCTAAAGAGAATTTTTTAAAAACGTATACAATTTCATTGTCACTTTCTCTATCAATAATTTTTTGCAAATTAAAGGTATGAACGGGTTCCAAAATTAGAGGATTGTTATCCCGCTGACTTTCTTTTATGAAAAAACTAAGATCGTTAACATTGTAATCTTTCTTAGAAGTATTCTCTAAAGAAAGCATAAAATATATTTCATCACGATCTACTAGAATATTATTCAATCGAACGATAATTTTTTTATTCTGACGAAAACTTCTTTTTAAAATACTTTTTTGAAGGTAATTGTTTTCACAAAAAATGCGGTAATATTCTTCTCTATCAGAATTATACAAATCACTTTCAGAATTAGCGTATTCAATAGGATCTTCTTTTGGTTTATTTAAAAGGCTATTTGAAACATCTGGAATTGGATCAATCTTATCTGGGGCAGTATTTACTAAAGTTGTAATAGGTGATTCTATAGGACCTGGTGTTGTAGTTACTTTCGGTGGCATAATTTTGTCACCAGAAGGTGTTTGTGTTATAGGATTTTCAACAGCTTTAGGTATTTTACTACCAAGCGCTTGATTTTCATTTATAATATAGTTATACTTATCTAGTTTTTCTGAATAATTAACGAGTATTGAAAATATTTTTCCGTCGGTAGTAATAACAGTCATGTTACTAGCTGGTCCTTTTCTAGCTTTTAAGGTACCTAGCATTTTGCCTTGATCCATCTCAAATTTATAATTACTTGCAGGAGGAATAACTTTGTCAATACTTAAAGGAAAAAATAGCGTAACTGTGGTAAACTCATTAGCTTCTATAGTTAATGTCTTAGCAGTATCCTGAGCAGAAATGCTGCACATAATTAAAAATACTATTAAAAAAAAGTAGTTTTTCTTCATAAGTAGGATTTTCGTAAAACAACAATGCCTTCTAACTAACGGTTTATTACAAGATTTAATATACAAAAGTACAGTTTTGATTAAAAATATTGGCTATTTTCTCAAAAATCAAAAACGTAAAGATAATTAAATGAATATAATGGTCGAAATATATTAGCCCAAATACAAATAATATGTCAAAAACCCTGCATTAACTGCTGTGATTAAGATGGGCAAACTCTTGCAAAAGACAGTTTTTTAAGAATAGCAAAAATACCTTATTAATTTTAGTAAGGCTTTTCTGTAAATAGTAAACTACCATTTACATTTAGAATGCTTAAAATTTTGCACTCTTGTTTTTAAATTTTAAAAAAATATAACAGATTAAGATTGATGACAGAATAATTGAAAATAAAAAAAATAACCATGCCAAGCCTTTTCCATACTCAGAATTATAGTTTCTCAAAATTAGTATGATGCTACTATATACAATTAATAAAATAAAATTTATAATACAGAATTTTCGATTACACTCTTTAGTCAATAGAATTAAGAATAACACAGCAATAAGAACAAATGTCACATAAAAATTATCTTCGGTCATTAGCGGATGAGTTTATGTCGTGGGAATAAAATTTTTATTATAATCGGCCTATATGAATCTATTTAATAAAAGCACGATACATAATATGTTGCTTTCTAATTTTTAGTTGAATGCTATCGTTTGTATGGTCTTTATAAAAATAGTCAACTACATACTCTTCAAATAATTGACTTCCTTTCTTATTAAAAGTAATGTCATATACCTGAATTATACTGTCATATATTCGTACAAATGTATCAAAACGTTATCTAAGAAATTCTTGATAATTTTGTGAAATCGAATCCGTTCTTGAAAATAGAAATTTATGAAATGTGATTCATTTATATTAATAGTATCAAATTTTGATTTATAAATCAAATATCCTTTTAGAGTATCTTTTAGATTTAACTTGTCAGGAATTTATAATGCATATTACTTGATTCGCCCAACACTTCAAAAGTCTTAGTATCTAGTATGCCAAATGTTTTCGTTATTTTATTCTTTTTTTTCTGAACAACTTAATGTTCATATTATTAGTATTAAATTAATAATCGCACTGCTTTAATGTGTCATAAGCCGAAGCTCTGTTTTAAATAGCCCTATTTCCTTTGAACTGGGATTAAAAATTTATTCTTTAAAACAATTTTGGTGTCATTATGTTCAACTACTGTAATTGAAATATTATTTTCTTTTTTTTTTTTGATAGGTGTTATTTTGTAGGTTACTTGATTACTTAAGGCATCAATTTTTTCTAAACCAAGGCCTATTACACTAAAATTTTCTAATTCTATATTTTTAATCATAAAAGTAACCTTAGTAGTTTCCCCTTCTATGAAGTACATCTTATCGTTTTCAAGTTTTAGTTCTACAGATTTGTCTTTTTGATTAAAAGAATATACTTCCGCCGGCTGTTTTAAACTTCTATTGCAACCTAAAATTAAAATAGTAAGTACACATAGAGAATAAATATTTAAATTTTTCATTATTGAATTTTAACTAATTTGACGGATACAGAATCTAATTCGGGATAAAGTTCTTTTGCTAAATTAATTTCAAATTTTACAGCATTCATTCCGTGAGGATCATAAGCGGGACCACCATAAGGTGTGTTATCTTTCCAATATTGCACTCTAAATATTGTATCTCTAATTATACTATCTTGCGTTTCTAATAACTGACCATTATCAGTGCTTGAATTAAAAATACTATCTCTAGCTATCTCTTTGTTTATAATTCGTGAGTTGTGGTTTTTGTTTTTATGCATTTTGGTTATTTTATCAACTCTTTCGATGGTCCCAGTAGTTGTTTGAACTCCCTTTATTATTTGATTGAGTAAATTGAGTTCATGAGCCCAAGACTTTAAACTTGTACCACCACCATTCCACCAACCAGCTACTTCATCTCCTTGATAAGAAGTGTAAATTTTTCCATTAACTCCTCTATGCCGTCCTTCGTTACCATTTCTCTTGGGTCCATAAACGTAATCACCACTCTGTATCCTATCAAACCAATCCCACCTCGCCTCAGGCCATGGGTTTTTAAAGCTTACATCGATAGGTTTAGTCCACCAACTCCCAGTATTGTCTAAATTTGAATTTAGCTTATTTTTCTTTGATTTATCAATGCCATGACCAGTGTATCCATCTAACCTATTATAACGATCAGTTCGCCAAGGATTACTTGGATTTGAATTTTGCTTTAACTTGAATTCTTGCTTTTTCAAACTTTTATTCAATCCATTTGCAACCTTATTTCTCAGCGCTTTGGCTTCGTCATTATCAATAGAAGTCGCAGTTGTATTATCCTTTCTTAAGATTCTTTTTAACTTCAGACGTCTTTTTGCTTGTTCCAAATTTGACATGGAAAAAATATTAAATTAATTTTTTAAATTATAAAAAACATGTAATTTATTTACTCTCCCCAACTATTTTCAAATGTCATGTCACCAATTGTAATGGTAGTAGCAGAGATTACAATCGTTTTCTGCATAGGCACATCATCTATAGCGTCAAATTCTTCCTCAAGACTTACACAAAATGCTTGGGTAAAGGTTACTTCTTGTAAACGTGATAATGCATCGCGCTTATAAAATATGATAGCCCCATCTTTGGTTTGTTCTGGTTCCATCATCCAATGAAAAAGATCAGATTTTCCTTGAGATTCTATAGTAATCATTATTTGACCACCTCTTGGTTTTCCCGAAGGTTTACCGGTATGATCCATGGGTTGTTCAAAATTATAGTTACAATGTAATACATTGTATTCTTGACCATCTACAATTAATTTTGCTAAAAAAGACATAGGTTATGTTATTAATATAATTATCAAAGGTTAATGTACGTTCTAATATAGTAGTATCAAAAAAAAGTCGATAAATTACATCGATTTATTTCTCAAAAGACAACACCTCTAAAACAAGAATGCCTTAGAGGTGTTGGTATACGTACTAAAATTGCATTTTATTGTTGTTCGTAATCTGTATCCCATTCAGATCCTTCATCTCCTTTTTGACCATCCATTTTAATCAAAAAGTTTTTAGCAGGAAAATAAGGCTTAAGACGTACATCTAGTAATATACGGTCTAATTGATTTGGATCTTGTTCGAATTTTTTAATTTCAAAATTCTCGATCAATTTATCAGGACCCGTAATTCCGTCTAAGAATTGTACTATTTGTTTGTGAATTTCATTTCTAGTTTTAGCATTGAAATTTTCAAAAGCTCTACGGTTAAGAAAATCCATCAATACTTTTGTTACATAATCAAAAACACGTACTACAGAATAAGTTTGTAATCCTAAGTTATCACCATTAAATAATGTCTTAGCAGAGAAAGCCATTACTTTACCATATTCATTTACCATAGGAACAAGTCCAAGGTTTTCTAAATTGGCAATTTCACCTTTCCTAAGATCAAAAGCTACCCCATCTACCTCGCTAAGTCCACCGTGTTTTTTACCAGCGGTTACTTGAGACATTAATGTTCTGTATATTTTACCGGCTAATGCTCCTGAAGGGGCTACGTGTAGATCTTCTTCCTCTCCTACTTCAGCATGTTTACCTCTACCTACTAACCAATTACAAGTCATTATTGTATTAGACAAATACATATCACCACTAGCTAGGTTGGCACTTTCAAACATTTCCATAACATCATCTGGCTCATCTAAATGTGCAAAATCTGTTACCAAGGTAACTTTGTTTTCATGTGCTAATTTTGCCCATTTATCAACTACAGATTTTGACCCTAAATACCCTGGAAGCACCATTAAAGAATAATTTTCTCTTAAATCTAATCTATCGTATTTAGAAACTAATTCTTCTCTAATATGATCAAAGAAACGCGTGTTGTCTAAATCTGTTAACTGATCTAATTCTGCATTAACTATAGAGACATTTTTTAACGAAGGTAAGTCTGTATTTTTATAGAAAAGCGCTACTGAACGGTAAGAAGATTCTAATTCTTCAGACTCATGAAGTGCTTGTTTAATATTTTTATTTAAAAGTTCTAAAGATTGTTTAGACTTATCATCTGCAGATTGTACTTGATCTAAGATATCATCACCAGATTTTAATGTTTCAGACCAAAGCTCAAGAATTTTTTGTAATGCTAATCGCTCTGTTTTCTTCCCATTTTCTGTTAAGAACATTTTTCTTCTAGCCTTACGTTCAGGGTTTAGATTCTGTACATCATCTATAGCTGATTCTAATAAATCAAATCCACCAAACTTGGCTAACCCGTCTGATTTTTCTTTAATTTGATCTATAAAAGGTTTATCACTTAAGTGTGACTCTTGATTGTTTTGTGAAGTATTCGCCATAATTGCTTTTCGTAATTATTTAGTGTTTTTAATTTCATTAATCAATGCATCAATAGTATCTATTAACGCTCCTTTAGCTTCAGGATCTTGTAATGCAGATTTTAGAATTTTATTAGTCTTTAATTGCTTAATGATTTTTTTATATTGATCACTTTCAATTTCTAATTCTTTTAAGAAAACACTATTATTGGTAATTCCTTTTTTTCCGAAATCGCCTAAATTTTTGAATTTTATAGTCTCGTTAATCGTTCCACCATTTTTATCTTCAAAAGGAACTTTTAATTCTGGTCTAAAATGTTCAAAAATATCTTCTACAGTTCTCAAACCTTCTATTACTTCTGGCTTAATTGGTGTGTTCGGAGTTAATTTACCTGCAATTAAAGTTCTGTTTTGTGGAATTTCATTTAGAGCTTCACTTGCATCGCCTTTAACATCATTAGCACCTATTCCAAAATTACTAGCCATATTATATATTTTTTAAGTTGGTTAAATTTAATCAAAAAAAGTTATTTACAATAGTTATATAGAAGATAAACGTAAAAAGGAGGCATTTAAGTATGCCTCCTTTTAGAAATTATGTAATTTTTATGAGATTATACCCACTCGTTGATGTGCTCACCGCCACCAGCTGATAATTCTTTTGCAGAAATAGTAAAAGTTTCTGTTAAAGGATTTTGACCAGAAGACTCGAAGTTCTCTCTGTACTTGATTAAGTAACCTTCTTTGAAGTTTACTTCTTTTAAGGTAGCATCATTGTCTCTTTTTACGAAAACAATAGTTCCATCTTTTCTCTCGAAATTATTTGTCATCCATTCGAAAAAACCTGTTTCTCCGTTAGACTCAACTGTTAAGTTGATACGACCACCTCTTGTTACAGAAGAAGGTCTTCCTGTTGGATCTACTTCTTGATTTAAATCGTAAGAACAATGTAAGATGTTAAATTCTTTTCCTGCTACTTTTAATCTTGCTTTGAAAGCCATAATAATTTGTTTTGTGGCAAATACTGCCTAGTTTATATAACGTCACATAAGGACATCGTAAATATAAAAACTATTTCTCAAAGTAGAAAATAAACTCGATGAACTGCACTGCAATGGCTTAAAAAATAACTTCTTACCTTATTATATAGATACATCTTAAAAATTCTTAGAAAACAGTCCTTTTTTAATTTTCATTTCAATAGTCATACTGTTTATTTTTCCAGTTTTCTGATCTTTTTTAAGTTTCAAAGATTTAACATCCATTTTCTGATCTCTAATAAATTTAAATAGCTCACTAACTTCGCGTCTTTTTCCTGATTCGTTAAAAACCGGAATACTGTTGTACGTAAAATATTCACGAATTGCTCTATCATCAATTCTTCGTTCAGAATACCCAACTAACATTTGTAGAATTTCATCTGAAGAAACATTTATTTTTTTAACTGCAGGAGGAGCTTCTACGGCTGGTACTGTAATTTTTGAATTTGTTTTTAATGAATCTGGAATAAGAGCATCTATAGTTTTTTGTATAGGATCTTCCTTTATATGCGACTTTATAACAGTACGCTGCCCTCTTTTATCTAAAACCGTTATTTTTCTTCTAGATTCATGTAACCTATCTCCATTTACGACCAATAAAATTGTTTTTTCTCCCGGAGATTTAAAAGTATATTTAACTTCTTTATCTGTTCCATCAATATATAACGATTCTCCAAAACTCCATTGCCATGATTCTGCAAATGTTGCATCACTTGAAAAAACAACCTCCTCACCTACTTTTACATTGATAGGTAAATTTATATTCGGAATTAATTCCGGAGAAATTAATTCTTTTTTCTTGGAGATTTTAATTTCCTTAACCACATTACATTGGCCATTTACTTTAAGTGCAATTTTATAAGTACCTGGAATTTTAAATTGATGTGCAACATTAGATTGATATTTAGTACTAGTTTTGTCGCCAAAATCCCACTCCCATTCAACACCAGAATCGTCAATGCTATTAAATTCAATCAAATCTTCTGTAGTAAATGAGTTAGATATAATCTTAAAATCTGGATTCCCACAGTCTACTTTACTGTTGATTTTAAAAGATACCATTATTAATCCTACAAGAAATAATACTAAAAAAGTTAGAAATACGTTTCGGTCAAAGTGGGTTTTTATATTATTACTTTTCATTTTGAATAGGGTATAGAAATTATTAAACGCTTATATTTATCCTTTAAAATAACATTTTTTTACTATGAAACTAAAACTGATGTTTTTAATTCTTATTGTGCAATATACAAATGGTTGCAAAAACACCTACAAAGGTGTTGATCAAATGTACTATAAAAATCAAATAGATGAAGCACGAAGGTTAAAAGAAAAAGAAGCTCTTGTTGTTAAAGTTCCTGAAAAAGTTGCTACTACACAATACCTTACTTATGAAGAAAAAGAAGAATTTGCTAAAGCTTTAAAGATTCCTGTAGAAGAACTAGAAAATGAAAAATTATATGGAAAAATAAAAGATTGGTTTGGAGTTCCTTATTTATGGGGTGGTACTACAAAAAGAGGTGTAGATTGTTCTGCTTTTGTACAACATGTGTATGAAGTTGTTTATGATAAAGAATTGCCTAGAACTTCTCAACAACAATTTGATGCTAATTTAGATGTTGCCTTTAAAAGTCAGGGGATTTTAAAAAATGGAGATCTAATCTTTTTTAGACTTCGTCATAAAGAAAAAGTAATATCTCATGTAGGTATTTATTTGCAAAACGGAATGTTTTTAGGTTCTAACTCCCCTCGAGGAGTAGAAATTGCTAATTTAAAAGATGCGTATTGGCAAGATAAGTATGTTTCTTCAGCTAGAGCTTTATTAAAATAATTTGATGGAAAAAAATATACTAAAAGAAGTTCAAGATCATTTTAATGATTTAAACTTTGACATTAAAGCGGAAACTTTTGCGGCAGGCATTACAGAATTTTCAGAAGTTACCTATAGCTATTCCGACTATTTTCAAAGGAGATATAGTCCAGATGTTTCTGGCATCAGAGAAGACGATGTTTATAAGGAGAATGTAGTTGTTCACCTAAGTCGTCGTGGCTTTTATAATATTTTTCCGGAGCGTTTTTTCCATAAAACCGTTGGTAGTACTGGGTTTGTGAATGAAATGGTGAATGCCTATAAAAACAGAAAAGTAGAACAAGAAAAGGCACAATCCTTTTTTAGTCCGCTAGAGGAAGAATTTTTTCTACACAGAGTAGAAGTAGAACGAGAAGAAGATCGTATTTTTGAATCGTTAGGAAATTCTGAGTTAGTTTATTTCTTGTCAGACTTATGGGAAATAAATGCTAATATTCCGCATGAGATGGCAGGAAAAATTTTAAAATCAATTCCTTTCATGCATAAGATTGCAGGAAATTTAACGTTAATACAGCAAGTACTAGAAACCATTACACAAGAGAATTTAACCATAACTAAAACATATACCACCATCCCGAACACTCATGAACATAATGACACCCTACAATTAGGTGTAAATTTGGCCACTGCAACTAGTGGTGCGTCTTATTTACCTAAGTATACTTTTACGATTAATAATATTAAAAAACCCGAAAATATATATGACTATTTACCACAAGGAAAAATTATTTTAGTAATGAATTATTTTTTAGATCACACCATGCCTTTTGAAAGTGATTTTGAAATTGATTTTACTTTGCCTCAGAAAAAACAAAATTTTACACTGAGTGATTCCATCTTTGCGGGACGTCTCGGAATATCTTCTACAATATAATTTTCATGATAAAACGTTATTTAAAAACATTAATAAGCTTTGAGGCATTGATGCCTTTTATGATTATTGTGGTCATCACAGTACTCATACTTACCTTATTTGCTTCAAAAACACCTGGATTTAAAAAACAACGGAAGAAGTTTTACCTCTATTTGTTATCAGGGATTGTCGTTATGGGTATTTTCACCTGTATTGTTTATAACTTAAAACAAACAGGGGTATTATTGCGATTTTTCTCCATGCTTAGTTTCTCTTTCTTTCTAGGAGGCTTACATGTCTATTTTATTCGTTATTTCTTTGATAAATTTGAAATTGAAAACAAATTTAAAGAATTACTCGTTGCAGTTGTTACAGGCTTGGTCATGGTCGTACCTATTATTATGATTGCTTCTTATTTTCAGGATCTAAAATATTTAGGGTATTATTTTTTAATCATAACAACTTTTGTAGTTCCTTCTGCTTTTTATGCGTTGTTTAACTACTCCATTAGCGTTCCTGTAAAACTGTACTCTAAATGGTATTATCCATTAGGAAATAAATATGAATCGCCTAAACATTACGAGTTAAACAATATGATTGTTTTAAACTTTATGTTTTATAAAAATACCAAGGAAACACACTTAACAAGTTTTAAAGCTAAAGCTCCAAAAGATATGGATTTTGGGAGGTTATTTTTCTTCTTTATTAATGATTACAACAGTAAAAAAACAACTACTAAAATAGAACTTTTAGAAGATTCTGGTGATCCATTTGGATGGTATTTTCAGACAAAACCTAAATGGTTTGGAGCATCAAAACATATAAATTCATCACTAACCGTAGAACAAAACAATCTAAATGATGGCGACACCGTAGTGTGCCAACGTATATAATATTTATTATGATAGAGGACATAAAACATTTTAAAACAAATTGGATCGATGGTATGAAAATCTCAAAAGAGCATTTTCAAAACCTCCAAGACTATGCAGAAAACACTGTAAAAGATCTTACTAGCATTAGGGTAGGAAAAGATGGTTTTGGTTTATTAGCATCACATTTGAGTGATCATAATGAATATACCGTTACCATTGATGTACATAAAAGTTTAAAAATATCAATTAAAAAATTACGCGCTATTACCCCAAATGGTACTCGCGTAGAAATTACCAACCTTACGCCTGCCGTTAAAGAAGATGTTGTTGTAGAACAATTTGCAGATAATAAGTTAGAGGAAGGTTTTGTTTTATTAAATGTAGATCAAGAAGATACGGTTGCTTTTGGAGAACAAAACCCAAAAGAAATGCCGCCAAGATATCCATATACTACCAATAGGTATTTTTTCACTTTTGTAACCGCAAATGATTTAGAAAAGTCGGGTCTTGCAGGAAACCAACTTCCTATTGCTAAAATTATTAGAGAAAATAATGCTTTAGCAGCAGCTACAGATTATATTGCTCCTTCTATTACTTTAGGTACTAGTGAGGCTTTAATAGATTTTTATAATGTAGCAGAAGCTTTCTTAAAGATGGCAGAACGTAGTTCTATCTTAATTGTGCAAAAAATAAATACAAAACAGAGCGATAATCCTATTGCAGATTCTATGCATACTGTGGTAGATAAATTATATGCCTATTTATCACAACAGATTACCTATGTAAAATGGGAAGAATATGAAATGCACCCTAAAAAACTAATTGAAATTATTGTTAGCTTTTCAAGACTTTTCAAAAGCGCTGTAGATGTATCATCTCCTGAAAATAAAGAACAGTTATTCAACTATTTTGGGGAGTGGACTGATTTAAAAGGTGGTGATTATGAAAAAATATTTACAAATATTATCAATATTGATTACAACCATAATGATGTCAATCAAAACTTATTTATCATAAATTCTTTCATGAATGTTATCGAACGTTTGTTTACGATACTTACTCAGGTAGATTATATTGGTAAACGTAGAGATATGGGCATATTTGTTAATGAAAATATCGTACAAGATAAATTTGGAAAATCTGGAGGACCTTCATTTTTAGCTGAATAAAAAAATAGACTATGGAAATATTAAATAAAAAAGAAAGGATATCTGCTTTTCTACTCTTTTTGCTCATGTTTTTAGTTACAATTATATTGCTTTTTGTGGCAGTATTCTTTAGCTACAAGTTACCTTGGAAAGAGAATGAAGTGCTTAGAGCTGAGAACAAGAAAATTCAATATGAATTTATGTATCAGAAACAGTTTATCAAGGAATTAAAACGTGTTGATGTTTTGATAGATTCTTTAGATAAGACAAAACAAGGAAATATATTTTTAGAACAATCTATAAATTCAGACTTAGTGCATATTAAGGATGATATTCCTAAAGATTCTCTGGAGAATAGAAATATGTATGAGAATTTAATTCTTACCTATAAAAAATTGTTAGATGCCAAGAGAGATTTAAAACAAGTTTCTAATGCTAAAGCCGAAATAGAAGAACTAGATAGTCAGTTAGATGATTACGAGGATCAAATACGAAATTTAGAAACGGCATTAGAATTAGCAAGGCGCATAAACAACTCCCATTAAATATGAATAACGAAGTTGAAAAGGCTGTTTATATAGCATCTCAAATTGCAGAAGAAAATCAGCATCAAAACTATACTCCTGCACACATTATCAAAGCAGCATTAAATAGAGATTTATCACTTTTACGCAAACTTCACAATTTAGGCGTAGATGTCTATTTTGTAGAAGAATGGGCAGAAGTAAATATGGAACAAACTCCTAAAAGATCTTCTAGAAATACAGAAATTGAAGCAAATCCCGGTGTACAATTAGTTTTTATTGAAGCAGAAGACATCAAAAACAAATTAGGCAAAGATGAAGTAGATCTATTGGTTTTGTTTATTGCTGCAATAACACCTGGTGTTGGCTTTAGTTTTGATCAATTAAAATCGCTGCCAGTAAATCATAACCAACTTTTAGAAACTCAGAAAGGTTCTGGAAATGCTGAAGGTAAAATTAATCCTAAGATTAGTTATGCTGCAGCAACTACAGAAACAAAAGATACGAGTATACTAACTAAATATACTTCAGACCTAGTAAAATTAGCTAGTACTGGAGAATTCTCACATATCATAAACAGAGATAAGGAGCTAAAAAGTATTACTGAAATTTTAAGTAGAAAATCTAAACCTAATGTAATTATCCAAGGAGAATCTGGTGTTGGAAAATCTATTTTAATTAAAAATTTAGCTGTACTTATTGCAGAGAAAAAAATTGTAGATGTGTTACAACAAGCTACATTGTTAGAAATACACACTACCCTCCTACTATCTGGAGCTTCCTATAAAGGGGAAGTAGAAGATAGATTGCAACAAATTTTTGAACAAGCAAAATCGTATAGCTTACCTATTTTGGTGATGGATGATTTTCATGCGCTATTACAAGATAGTGCTATGAGTCAAGGGATTTTAAATGTGATTAAGTCTGAATTAAATAAGGGCGAAATTGTTTTAATTGGAGTAACGTCTCCGGAATATTTCCGCAAGCATATTGCTTCGGATGATGCCTTAAATAGACGTTTTGAATCGGTTAGTTTAGAGGAACCAGATACAGAAACCGCATTTAGAATATTAAAAAATGTTGGGGAAACTTTTAAAGAACACCACCAATTAGAAATATCTGATGCTACGTTAAAAGAATCTATTTTATTTTCTAAACGGTATTTAAAAGAAAAAAATTTACCAGATTCGGCTTTAGATTTAGTGGACAGAACCATGGCTGCTGCAAAAGTATCACAACAATCTTTACCTGCGGATGTTGAAGAGTTAACGACCAAATTAGACTTTTTAGAGAAAAAATCGGCCTCTTTATCAGAAGAACAACGTAAAGAAGAGATAGATTGGATTTATATCGAACTAAAAAATAAACTAGGCCCTATTGTTATTGGAAAATATGATACCGAAGATCTCTTATCTTTTCCATCTTATAAAGAGAAATTAGCTTATTTAACGGCTATTCTTACGGCTATAGAAGAACATTCTACAAAAGAATTGACAGAAATTTTTGATGAAGATTTAGCGGCAGTGGTCTCTAGTATTACAGGAATTCCTGCGGGAAAAGTACAGACACAAGAGCGCGAACGTCTTATGGAGATGGAAGCTACGCTTAAGAAACGTGTTATTGGGCAAGACCATGCTGTAAAAACTATTACGGAGGCAATTATTGAATCTAGATCTGGACTTTCTAAAGCAGGGCAACCTATTGGGTCTTTCTTTTTCTCTGGACCAACAGGAACAGGTAAAACAGAATTAGCAAAATCATTAGCAGAGTTTTTATTTAATGATGAAAGTGCTATTATTCGTTTTGATATGTCTGAGTTTAAAGAGGAACATTCAGCAGCACTTTTATACGGAGCACCTCCGGGATACATAGGATATGAAGAAGGCGGAATGTTAGTAAATAAAATTAGACAAAAACCCTATTCTATTGTACTTTTTGATGAAATTGAAAAAGCACACCAGTCGGTTTTTGATGTTTTTCTTCAAATTTTAGATGAAGGTAAACTTAGCGATCGTTTGGGTAAAATGGGTGATTTTTCCAATGCTGTAATTCTTTTTACCTCAAATATTGGATCAGAGTTTATTGCAGAAAAAATCTCTGATGGCACCACACCATCATCAGATCAGATTCTAGAAATTATGTCTCCTTATTTTAGGCCTGAATTCTTAGGTAGAATCACAGAAATTATTCCATTTGCACCAATCTCGAAAGAAAATGCACCCCTTATTTTCGATTTACATCTTAAAAAAGAGCTGCTTGTTTTAGCAAACAAATTAGGAATTACCTTAGATATAGATAAAGAAACTAAAGACTTTTTATCGCTAGATGGCTTTTCATCAACCTATGGTGTACGCCCTTTAAAAGCGGTCATCCGTAATAAATTAAAAAGACCTTTGTCTCGCATGATTATTTCAGGTAAAATAACAGCGCCACAAACGGTAAGAATTCGACTAAAAGACACTATTGTTGTTTTTGAGGTAACAGATTAAAACTAGGCTAAATGGCAAAACCATACTACGAAGCTCCTTTTGATTTTAAGCGGTTTTTTGAGAAGAAAGAACTTCGGAAAATATCGCTACAAGAATCTATATCACAATTTATAAGCATCATCATCACAACATATTTTGAAGAATATGTTTTTGATGAAGGTTTTGGTAGTGAAATATGGGAAACAGATTTTGATCTGTTGGTGAATGCCAATGTATTAAAAGAGCAAATTAAAAGATCGCTTACCAATCAAATAGAAACCTATGAAAAGCGCTTAGGGAATACCACTTTGACTATTAATTTGCAAGAAAGTGTATCTGAAAATTCGAATAAAGTTAGATTGAAAAAATATCTAAATATTACAGTTACAGGTACCCTTTTAAAAACTAACGAACCGTATTATTTTAGTGGTGATTATTATCTAGCACCATTATCTTATAAGTAAACACATACTCCAGAATGAAATCATTAAGTAAAGAAGAAATAAAAGAACGGTTAATTAGAAGGGCTGCGGATACCTGGGGAATGGATGAAATGGAAATTGAATATTCCTTAGACCCTATTATTAGTATTCTTTTTGACGCTTGCTCACATGAGTTTGAACGTATTTCTGATACTATAAAATCTAGTAGAACCAGAATTACGGAGCGTTTAGTAGATTTGCTAACACCGCAAGTATCGGTAACTGCAAGACCAGCACATGCTGTGATGCATGCCTTACCTATAGATAGTAATTTAAATATTAATGAACGTTCAGAGTTTTACCACCGTAAAAGAATGCCAATTTTTAGGGAGAATGGTAAAAACGATTTTGAAGATTTTTTCTTCGCTCCTGCAGGAGCTTTTAAACTGAGTAATTGCTCTTTAGATTACATTGCTTATCCAGAAAAAATAGCGTCACATAAGGCACACCGGAATATACCTTTTATCTCGAAAGATAATTTTGTAGGTACTCCAGACGGTTCTAGCATCTACTTAGGAATTAAACCAGATGAAGAAACCAGTTCTATTCAAGACCTTCTTTGTTATTTTGATTTGCTTAATTTTTCGCAAAAAAATGTATTAACCCACCAATTAGGACTTTCTAAATGGTCATTAAACGGTACACCCCTAGAGGTTGTTAATGGCTATAACGAGTTAGAATTTGCTGGTCAAGATTTAAATACCTATATAAACGAATCTATACAGAGTAAGATTAAATTTTACGAAAACTATGTGAAGGAGTTTTACCAAGAGCACTTCTATACAATCACAGATACCATTTCAGTAAAAGATAATTTAAAAGATTATCCCGAAGATTTTGAAAATTTTCTTAGTGAGAAAGATTTAAAAGAATTTAATACGCCATTGCTATGGATCAAAATTTCTTTTTCTTCTATTGTTTCTAGCAAAATGCTAGACAACCTTCATTGCCATATTAACTGTTTTCCTGTACTTAATAAAAAGCGACATGAAACCAACAGACGTTTAAAATCTTATTTTAATATTTTACCTTTAGAGATAGACGGGGATTACTTCTTTGATGTGCAAGATATTATAGGAGACAGTGGTAATACATATTTTATTCAAGACAGAAAGAAAGAAGATACATCTACAAGTACACAAGCTTATTTACGTTTTGGCGGTGTTTCTCGTTTTGATGAGCGCGATGCTTCCGAGCTATTAAATTACACGATAGATTTACTTAAAGAAGATAGCATTGCATTTAATGCAATGAATGATGATTTTATCAATACCAACTTAAAAGATCTAAAACAGATAATTTCTAGAATTGATCAGCAAATAGAATTGAGAGATTTTACCAAAAATAAAATTCCATATCTAGTTATCAATAAGAATAGCATTAACAAAAATAAAGATCAATTTGTTTTTACCAATTATTGGAGCACAGCAGGAGATAAAGCTAATAAAATAAACCCATATGTACAATTGGTTCAATATTCGGGTACTGCATTTTTACCAAATTCACTAACTTTTATTACCGGTACTATCGGTGGTAAAGATGAACCTAGTGCTAGTGAAAAAATTTATGCCTATAGAGAGCACATTCTTTCTAAAGGTAAAATTATTACAAGACAGGATATCATTCAGCATTGCTTTGGTATTTTTAAAGATAGCATTAAAAAAGTAACTATAGAAAAAGGTGTTGTCGTTGCGCTTGAAGAAGGCATTGGCTATACTCCTACTACAGATGTTTACATTACAAAACATGAAGATGCTGTTTACGATGAAGAAAGCTGGGAACACCTAAAAAAAGAAGTACTTATCGGACTCCAATCGCGATCTGCAAATGTGCTTCCATTTCGTATTTTTTATAGCTAATAATCTATAATATATATGGTATTTCATCGAAATGCGAGGCTATTTTTTGTTAAGCTCGTCGATTGTGTTTACATTAACGTTTTAAAATTCTACTGCCATGCCTAAAATGATTACCCCAGTGCTTATTATCGATGGAGAACGTTTTCTTCCTAAATCTGGTTATAAGGTTTCTATAGAACAAGCTATGGGTACGCATAGTTCTTTTAGTGTGGTTTTTCAAACCAATGCTACGGAGGGTTATAGCGGAACCCTAATGAATAATTCCATTAACTATTCCGGAAAAAAGATTTCTATAGGCGTTAATGATGGCGAATTAGAATATGTGGGGATCATTACTTCGGTGACCTTACAAAAAGGGATTGGCGCTTCGGGTGCTATTGTTATTTCTGGACAGGGAACTAGCATATTATTGTCTCGTTCTATACAGTGTTTTAGCTATGAGGAGGGTTCTTCTTTTAGCCAAGTGGTAAGTGATACTGTTAAGGGCCATGCAACAGATTTATTAAAATTGGAACTAGGAATGGGTACCAATTTAAAACTACCGTACACCGTACAATACAACGAGTCAGATTTTTCATTCTTGCAACGCATGTGTGCCCGCTATGGGTTGTGGATGTATGATAATGGGAGAACCTTTTGTGTAGGTCGCACAGGAGACAAGCAATTAAATGGCATATACGGTAAGGACATTCAAACTTTTGGCATAGCGACTACATTACAATCACAAAATAGTGGTTTTACCTCTAAAGATTGGGTCAATGATAGTGACTTAGAATCTGTTTCTTCTTCTTTTAATTCACAAAGTGGACATATGTATGCTGCAAAAATTAAGAAAGAATCAGACGGACTTTTTGCTAAAAAAGAGAGCTATACCTGGAATCATAACCAAAACGAATATAGCGGACAACAAGGTTTAGATCATGTAGCAAAAGTAGATACCCTGTCTAAAGCGGCGAATATGATTATTGCCAACGGATCTTCAGAAATTGTGGGTCTGCGCGTAGGAGATAATTTAACTATTGAAGGTACTAGTTTTTCTGATAAAACCCGAAAAGATGCTTTTGGTTCCTATATGGTTACCAAAGTAGCGCATCGTTTTGATCATAGTGGTAATTATGAAAATCATTTTGAGGGCGTACCCGAAGGCACAGAACACCCACATTACAGTGCCATATTTGCAACACCAACTGCAGAAGAACAGCGTGGTATTGTTCTAGATAATAATGATCCTAATGGATTAGGACGTATAAAAGTACAGTTTGGTTGGCAGCGCAGAATGGGTACCTCTACCCCATGGATAAAAATGAATACGCCGTATGGTGGTAGCGGTAAAGGCTTCTATTTTATTCCTGAATTAGACGAAGAAGTACTCGTAGGTTTTGAAAATAACAACCCAGAGAAACCGTATGTTTTAAGTGCTGGCTTTAATAGCAATGCTAAAAGTGGTTTTGCAGATCCGGATAATAATATGAAGGTGATACAGACTAAAAGTGGTAATAAAGTATTGATGAATGATAAGGATGGTAGTGTTACCATTTCTGATGCAGACGGAAATACCGTAGTAATGAATGGGAAAGGAGAAATTACAATCAGTGCTAATAAAAAACTGACTTTAAATTCAGAAGAAATTAATATAATGGCTTCTAAAACAGTTAATATAGAAGGCATAAATAATGTAAACACAACTTCTAAGGAAGTGTATACGGAAGGCAGTGCAAAAATTACTATGATTAGTGATGCAAAAATAGAAGCTACTGCACCTAGTACCAATATTGAAGGTGCTGCAGAATTAAAATTAACCAGTGGCGGTATTCTTGATGTTGATGGAGCAGCGATGACCAATGTAAAAGGCGGTCTGCTTAACCTTAACTGTAGCTAGTAAACCATGAATAACGAACACAACCCTGTTGCACAATTAGTTACAGATCTACAACAAAAGTGGCTTAAAGAAGTTGGTCCTTATCCGCACTTACAATGGGTACGGTGGATTATAAAATCTGACCAAGCCCGTTTGTATGAAGGTTTCTTAAAATTAGAATCAACACCACATGGTGCAATTCCTGATATTCCAGTAGTTTTATTGACCCCTTTTGAGAATAGTAAAATCCATAGTAAAAGTCTACTAAAGGATTGGATTGAAAACTTTGAAAAAGATAAAAATACACAAGACAAAATTACAAAAGGTCAGTTGCAATTTACTTGGGATGCTCAATATTTTAAGAAAGAACTAGCGCAAGAAGATGTTAATTATGATGTCTTGCTTATGGCTCTTTTAAAATCGTTCCAAGAAGCATTACCTAACCCAGAAAATCATTTAGTATTAGCACTTTTTCCTTATACGGTACAATCGCCGGTAGATTATAAGGTCTGGATGGATACTTTATTAAAAATTGGATTCCCTGTCAAAACCAGATTAATGGTTTTTGATTATACTCCTGAAAACTATCTTGAAGCACTTCAACTAAAGTATAACGATGTTTGTAAATCATTGTTGGTATCATTAGACTTAGAAGGGGCTATGAAAAAAATTGCGATGACTGGAGATCCTAATGATCCTGAAATTCAATTTAGACAGTGCATGCTTGAAATGGGAAGCAGTGTTTCTAAAAACAATAGAAGCAGGCTGCATCAATGGGGGCAAAAAGGAATAGAAGTTACTCAAAAAACAGGAAATAAAACATCGTTTGCTACCGCACATACAGTTTATGCGGGTATGCTTTTTAATTTTAAAGAATTTGACACCATAGATAAGCTATTAGTACAAGCGCTAACCATAGGCAAACAAGCACTTGCTTCTGGGGATCAAACTGCAAAAGCAATTGTATTGCAAACTTATGGTTTTATGGCTTCTAGCCAGCAATTACAAAAAAAATTAGAGGAAGCTGCAGATTTGTTCTGCAAACAGGCAGAAGTAGCCATAACATTTCAAATGCCACAACAGGCATTGGCTGCATATATAACAGCTTATACGCTTGCTAAGAAGAAACTAAAAAAACGGTATAAAGAAATTGTTCAAATAGCCTATGAGTTTGGTATCACCCTAACTGCAGAAGATTTAAAAACAAGTTCCATAAATGTTATCGCATTGGAATATTATAATTTTTCAGATAAAAAAAATCGATTTAAAATAGATGAATTTATGAGTCGCTTAGAAGATAATCATTGGAAAGAAAAATTAGAAGCAGAACAGGAAGCTTTTAAAACAGGTAGTATAGCCTAATCGTAAACATTAAGAAGACCAGAAATATAATAAACTAGAATCGTATGTTATTAGCCAACAAGCATTTTACACCTGTATTAGGAATAGACATACATATAGTAATTCTTTTAGGGATACCTACACCGCTACCACACCCATTTATAGGTATGGTGATGGATCCTATGGATTATATTCCTTTCATTGGTTCTACAGTAAATGTAAATAGCGTACCCAAAGGAAATAGCCAAACAGCAGGAATGCTGGGTACTTATTTTCAT